>NZ_JAKZKW010000007.1:18848-146316 GCF_022808695.1 Fundidesulfovibrio soli | reverse complement strand
GACGGCGGCGGACGATATATTTGAAGAATATCGCCCGCCGCCGTCCCGGAGGGGGCTCCCCCGGAGACAGCCCGTCGCAGTGCGGAAGAGCGGTGGGAGATAACCGTAGTTGTCACCGTGCAACGCGAAGCCGAAAGGGAGTCCAGAGGGCCGAAGGCCCTTTGGCCGCCGGAGGCATCGGGGCTATCCCGTCGCAGTGCGGAATGCGGTGGGAAATAACCGTAGTTGTCATCGTGCAACGCGAAGCCGAAAGGGAGTCCAGAGGGCCGAAGGCCCTTTGGCCGCCAGAGGCATCGGGGCAACATCGGCGCATAAAAGCAGGACGGCGGGGCGAGTAGCCATCGCCCGCTTTCACCAACCATATCACCAACAGGAGTCGTCAGTGCGCAAGGCGGAACGCGAGATAAAGGATTTCAAGCTGGTGGAGGCGCTCCTGCAGCGCGCCGAGTACGTCCACATGGCCTTGTGGGACGGGGCCAGCCCTTACGTGATCCCCGTGAGCTTCGGCTACAAGGACCGCGTGCTCTATTTCCACAGCTCCCTCAAGGGCCGCAAGGCCGACTGCCTGCGCACCTGCGACCGGGTGAGCTTCGACGCGGTGCTGGAGTACGAGCTGTGCCGCCAGCTGAAGTCCTGCGGGTACACGGCGCACTTCAAGTCCGTGGTGGGCGTGGGCCGGGCCAGCCTCATCGAGGACAGGGACGCCAAGCGCGCCGCGCTGGACATCATCATGTCGCACTATAGCGGCCCCACGGGCCATTATCCTGACGAGGTGCTGGACGTCACCGCCGTGGTCCGGGTGGACATCGAGGAGCTGACCGGCAAGTCCAACCCACCCTGGCAGGGCGACGAGGTGCTGGAAGTGGAGGAGACGGAGGGCTGCGAGACCGAGAATCTGTCCTCTGCCGACTAACCCGGCCGTTTGGAGGAATTGACGCCCCGCGACGCGTGTCGCGGGGCGTTTCTGTTTTAGATACCTTCCAGTTCCGCCACGCACTCCACGTGCGGGGTGTGCGGGAAGAGGTCCACGGGGGTGACGCGGCGCACGGCGTACTTCCCGGCCAGGCGGGCCAGGTCGCGGGCCAGTGTGGAAGGGTTGCAGGAGACGTAGACCATGCGCTTGGCGGCCGAGGCCAGGAGCGTGTCCACGGTCTCGGGGTGCAGGCCCGAGCGGGGCGGGTCCAGCACGACCACGTCCGGCGCGGCCTGTTCGCGGGCCAGGGAGTCCTTGAGGTCGCCGGGCACGAAGGCGCAGTTGAGCAGCCCGTTGGCCGAGGCGTTCTCCCGGGCGTCCTCCACGGCCTCGTCGTTGACCTCGAAACCGGTGACGGCCCGGGCCTTGCGGGCCATGAACAGGGAGAGGCCCCCCGCACCGCTGTAGAGGTCCCAGACGGTCTCCTGGCCGGTGAGGCGCGCGGCCTCCACGGCCTTGGCGTAGAGCAGAGCTGCGGCGCCGGTGTTGGTCTGGAAGAATGCCTCCGCGCTTACGCCGAAGCGCAGCCCGTCCATCTCCTCCTCCAGGAAGCCGTCGCCCAGGGTCCAGGCGCGGCTCTCGGGGATGGCATAGTCGCCCCGGTCGCGGCGCACGCCCAGCACGACGCCGGTGAGCTCGTCGGGGAAGCGGTCCATGAGCTCCTTGCCCAGGCCCTGGAGCTTGCCCACGGGGGAGCGCGGCCCGACGATGATCATGGCCAGCCACTTGCCCGTGCTTTCGGAGCGGCGCAGCACAAGGTGCCGCCAGACGCCCGTGCCGGTCTTGAAGTAGAAGGGCGGCAGGGTGGTGCGGGCGGCCAGCTCGCGCACGGCGGCCAGGATGCGCATGGCGGTTTCGGGCATGAGGAAGCACTGGGTGACCTCCTCCACGCGGCCAGGCTCGAAGCGGCGGCGCAGGCCGATGCGAGGGCCGGGGGCGAAGGCGAACTCCATCTTGTTGCGGTAGCGGCGCTCCAGCGGCGAGGCGATGACGGGCTCGACCTCGATCTCGATGCGGCCCAGGCGGCGCAGCTGCTCCTGGACGATCTCGCGCTTCCAGGCCAGCTGGGCCTCGTAGGAGGCGTCCTGCCAGGTGCAGCCGCCGCAGACGCCGAAGTGCGGGCAGAAGGGCTCCACGGCGTGGGGAGAGGGTTCGATCACGCGGGTGGCCACGGCGTGCAGGCAGCTCTTTTCGGTCTTGACCACGCGGGCTTCAACAAGGGAGCCGGGCAGGCCGCCATCGACGAACACGACGCGCCCGTCCTGGCGGGCCAAACCGGCCCCGCCGAACGCCGGACGCTCGATACGGATTTCCATTGTTTCTGTCATGCGCAGAGCATGCACACGGAATGGGTGTCTGGCAAGCGCCGGGAGGCCAAATCGGAGTCTTGCGGGCGGGAAGAGTTGGATGTATGGCGGCCACGGGAGGAATCGCGATGAAACCGATTATCGCCGCGCTGCTTTTGGCCGTCACGGCCCTGCCCGCTCTGGCTCAGGAGTGGCAGGTGCGCGGCATCTGCGACATGCGGCGCAACCCCGGCCCCGGACGCGGGGGGGAGTGCGTCCAGCTGGCCACCGAGGTGCTCATGCTCCTGCCCGACAAGGCCGGGCCTGAGAACTACGCCGTCATCGCGGAATTCGCCGACAATTTCGAGAAGGCCTCCGTCACCTGGGAGGCCCCCTGCCCGGACCCGAAGCACTGCCCCGAAGCCGCCTACACCATCCGCTACACGTCGGTTTCGAAGAAGATACTCAAGCTGGCCAAGGACCAGATCTACACCGCCTTCGTCTGCCGGGAGAACTTCTCTGACACGCCTCCCGACGAGGCCGCCTGCAGGCTCAAGCTGCTCAAGGTTGTGCGCGAGCTGGTGAACAGGGCGCGCCGCGAGGGGGCGCTGCTGGCCCTCATCAAGTGCGGCGGGCAGGAGAGCGAGGCCATCCGGCCGGACGGCGCGGGCGCGCGCGGCTACGAGCTGATGTACGCCTTCGTGCAGTTGCCGGATTTGCTGCCCATCGCCGGGGGCGACCCCAAATCGGCGGCCCGGCAGGCGCTGAACCAACTGGTCGAGCCCGAGAAGGGGCAGGCCAGGGCGGCCGTGCAGCCCGCCTCCATGCCTGCGCAGGCGGGGCAGGCCGCGAAGGCGATGCCCGCGTCCGCGCCCGCCAGCGGCGCTGCGGCCGGTGCGGCCACGGGGGCCGCGGGATCGGCCGGGTTCGTCATGGTCGGCACCGTGACGGCCGGGCCGGGCGACATCGTGCTGCAGGTGGCGGCGCTGCCCAACCTGGTGCAGGCCGAGACCCTGTCGGACAGGCTCTCAAAGGCGGGCATCGAGTCGGGGTTCGAGCGCGCCGAGGTCAACGGCCGGGAAGTGTACCGGGTGCTGGCCAAGGGCAGGGGCAGCCCGGACGTGTTCCGCCAGAAGCTGGCGGAGATGGGCTACCCCGGGGCGATTCAGCGAAGGTAACTTTCGGACGACCGATTGACGACCAGGCGCGTTCTGCGCCGGCCACGCCGGTATTCCTGGCGACCGATTCCATCCTCTCGAAACCGTTTACGACCGATGGCTTGCGGGTACCTGCTTTTACGATCCGGGAGCTGGACTGCCGCAAGCCGGACGCGAATCCATCCGGGAATTCCATAGGGCGGAGCCCGTTGGCCGCCTGACGCGCTCCCCGCTATCGCGCCCCCGGGTGCTGAAAGAGCCTCCGGCGGGCAAAGGGCCTTCGGCCCTCTGCACTCCCTTCCCGCTTCGCGTCAGCCGGGTAATACTTCAGGGGTGAACGCAATAAAAAAACGCGGCCGTTTCCGGCCGCGTTTTCATTTGCTATCTGGCGTGCGTTAGAGCGCTATCCCTTGGCCCCGCAGCACTTCTTGTGCTTCTTGCCGCTGCCGCAGGGGCAGGGATCATTGCGGCCAACCTTGGGCGCGGTGCGCTTCTTGGGCTGGGGCTTCTTCTCCGTGCCGTCGTCCGCACCGTGATAGTTGACGTCCGCGGGCACCTCGCGGTGGGTGAACTCCTCCTCGCGCAGCTCCGCCTTGATCTGCAGGCGGGAGAGCTGCTTCACGGTGGACTCCGCGATCATGTCCAGCATGCCGCGGAACAGCTCGAAGCCCTCGCGCTTGTACTCCTGCTTGGGGTCCTTCTGGCCGTAGCCGCGCAGGCCGATGCCGTCGCGCAGGTGGTCCATGTTGAGCAGGTGCTCCTTCCAGTGGCGGTCCAGGGCTTCCAGCAGGAAGTAGCGCAGGATCTCGGTGTACTGCTCGGGCGCGACGGACTGCAGGGCCTCGAAGCGGTCCATGATCGCCTTGCGCAGCTCCTCCTGGGTGGGGACGCCCTGCGTGAAGTCCACGCGCAGGGCGAAGGTCTCCTCCAGGCGGGCGGCGGCGATCTCCACGGACTCGGGGTCCGGCCCCTGCTTGGAGAGGGTCAGGGGCTGGTAGATGTCGTCGAGCAGGTCGTCCACGAACTCCTCCAGGGAATCCTGGGGGGAGGCGGCCGCCATGTAGTGGCGGCGACGGGAGTAGATGACCTCGCGCTGCTGGTTCATGACGTTGTCGAAGTCCAGCAGCTGTTTGCGCACCTCGAAGTTGTGGCCTTCCACGCGCTTCTGGGCGTTCTCGATGGCCTTGGAGACCATGCGGTTCTCGATGGCCTCGCCTTCCTCCATGCCCAGGCGCTCCATGACGCCCTTGAGGCGGTCGGAGCCGAACAGGCGCATGAGGTCGTCGTCGAGGGCCAGGTAGAAGCGGGATTCGCCCGGGTCGCCCTGGCGGCCGGAACGGCCGCGCAGCTGGTTGTCGATGCGCCGGGACTCGTGGCGCTCCGTGCCCAGGATGAACAGGCCGCCCAGGTCCGTGACGCCTTCGCCCAGCTTGATGTCCGTGCCGCGGCCGGCCATGTTGGTGGCGATGGTCACGCGGCCCTTCTGGCCCGCCTCGGCCACGATCTGGGCCTCGCGCTCGTGCTGCTTGGCGTTGAGCACCTCGTGGGGCACCCCGGCCTTCTTGAGCATCTGGGAGAGCATCTCCGACTTCTCGATGGAGATGGTGCCCACCAGCACGGGCTGGCCCTTGGTGTAGAGCGCCTTCACGTCCTGCACGATGGCGTCGTACTTTTCCTTCTGGGTCTTGTAGATCATGTCCGGGTGGTCCTTGCGCACCATGGGGCGGTGCGTGGGGATCACGGACACGGTGAGGTTGTAGATCTGCCTGAACTCCACCGCCTCGGTGTCGGCCGTGCCGGTCATGCCGGACAGCTTCTTGTACATGCGGAAGTAGTTCTGGAAGGTGATGGAGGCGAGCGTCTGGTTCTCGCTCTCCACCGTGACGCCCTCCTTGGCCTCCAGGGACTGGTGCAGGCCGTCGGAGTAGCGGCGGCCGGGCATCAGGCGGCCGGTGAACTCGTCCACGATGACCACCTGGCCGTCCTTGACGATGTAGTCCACGTCGCGGGCGTAGAGGTGGTGGGCGCGCAGGCCCTGGAGCACGTGGTGCTGCAGCGAGATGTTGGCCGGGTCGTAGAGGTTCTCCACCTTGAAGATCTCTTCGCAGCGGGCCACGCCCTCGTCGGAGAGCATGATGGTCTTGGCTTTCTCGTCCACGCTGAAGTGCAAGTCGCGCTTGAGCATGGGGATGAGGGCGCTCACGCGGGAGTACAGGGCGGTGGACTCCTCGGCCGGGCCGGAGATGATCAGCGGGGTGCGCGCCTCGTCGATGAGGATGGAGTCCACCTCGTCCACGATGGCGAAGTTGAGTTCGCGCTGGACCAGCTGCTCCTTGTAGAACTTCATGTTGTCGCGCAGGTAGTCGAAGCCGAACTCGTTGTTGGTGCCGTAGGTGATGTCGGCGCCATAGGCGGCCTGGCGCTCCTCGTCGGTGAGGCCGTGCACGATGGTGCCCACGGTGAGGCCCAGGTAGTTGTAGATGTTGCCCATCCAGGCGGCGTCGCGCTTGGCCAGGTAGTCGTTCACGGTGATCAGGTGCACGCCCTTGCCGGAGATGGCGTTCAGCACCGCGGGCAGGGTGGCCACCAGGGTCTTGCCTTCACCGGTCTTCATCTCCGCGATGCGGCCCTGGTGCAGCACCATGCCGCCTACCAGCTGCACGTCGAAGTGGCGCATGTCCAGCGTGCGCTTGCCCGCCTCGCGCACCATGGCGAACACCTCGGGGAGCATGTCGTCCAGGGGCTTGCCGTTTGCGGCCTCCTGCTTGAGCTCCGCGATGCGGGCGACCATCTGCTCCTGCGTCAGGGCCTGCATCTGGGGTTCCATGGCGGTGATCTGGTCCACGGTGCGGGCCAGGCCCTTGAGGTGGCGTTCGTTGCTGGAACCCACGATCATCTTGATGATGCTTGAAAACATGCTGTCTCCTTGCTGACGTCGGGGCGCGCCGTGCGCGCCGGGCGGGGGCTTAGGCCCCCTCGGGCGGTATGGGCCCGTTCTAGGAAATAATCTCCAGCCAGTGCCCCACGTTCACTTCGGAGGGGGCTCCGGCCCGCAATTGGATCACGCATCCGGCGCAGCCTGAGAGCATCAGCTCCCCCTGCCCGGGCGCGTAGAATTCGAGGCAGCGCTTGGCCACCTGGTCGGAAAGCTCGGGTGCGGAGAGCTTGAGCGATCCGCCGAAGCCGCAGCAGAGGTTCTTCTTGCCGCGCGTGGAGAGCCTCTCCCCCAGGAGCGCGCTCAGGAACTTCTGGTCCAGCCCTGCGCCCGCGCCGTGGCAGGGCGCGTGGTAGTGCACCTTGGCCGGGGCGTTGTCCCGCACTTCGTATACGGCCTTGCCAGCCAGGGTGGAGAGCGGGGTCAGCGACTGGGCCCAGCGCTCGCGCTCGCCCAGCTCCCAGCCGAGCTCCGCGTCGGCGTAGCCTTTCAGGCCGCAGTGGCAGGTGGCGCAGAAGACCACGATCTCGGGCCGCCCCGCGTCGCGCCAGGCCTGCACGTTCTTGAGCTGCATCTGGCGCTGCGGGTCCTTGAGCCCCGCGTGGCCCAGGGTGCAGGCGCAGCAGGTGAAGCCGGGGTTGGGCAGCAGGTCGAAGCCCATGCCGCGCAGCATCTTCCCGGCCGTCTCGTTCCACTGCGGGCGCACGTGGCTGGCCACGCAGCCGGGGAACACTACGGCCTTGCGCCCCTGGCCGCAAGCCTGGAAAGAGACCGCCTTGACCCACGGCTCGGCTGACTTTCCGGCATCCAGGGCCTTGAGGCCCGAGAGCATGGACTCCAGCCTGCCGTAGCGGAAATGCGGTGCGAAGCGCGAGAGTGTGGCCATCATGGGCCAGAGCACCTTGGCCTGGCCCACCCACAGCCCCCAGAGCGCGGAGCGGATATTGGGGTTGGCGGCGCGCATCTCCGTCACCAGTTTGGGGGCGCAGAGCTTGTTGGGGCAGGCCTTCTCGCACTTGCCGCAGCTCAAGCATTTGCCGGTGAGGCGCAGGGCGGCCTTGGCCGCGATGTCGTGGTCGGGGTCGTCCAGTGCGGTGTTCAGGGCGAACTTGGCGCGGGGGCTCAACTCTTCCTTGCCGGTGGCGGCGAAGAGGGGGCAGACTTCCAGGCAGCGCCCGCAGAAGACGCACTTGGGCTCGCGCGGGGCCTGGGAGGCGGTGGTGTCGGTGCTCATCTAGTATCCCTTGCCCGGGTTCATGATCCCCAGGGGGTCCAAAGCGGCTTTGACCGCGTGCATGGCGGCCAGGGCGTCGGGGCCGACCTTGCGGGCTATCCAGCCCATCTTGGAGAGGCCCACGCCGTGCTCGCCGGTGATGGTGCCGCCCAGGGACAGGGTCAGCTCCAGCACCTGGGTCTTGGCGTCCTTGATGCGGTTGCTCTCGCCCTTGTCGGCGGCGTCGAAGACGTAGTTGACGTGGATGTTGCCGTCGCCCAGGTGGCCGTAGGTGATGATCTTCACGTCCAGTTTCCTGGCTATCTCGCTGATGCGCTTCACGGTCTCGCCCACGCGGCCGCGCGGCACGGCGATGTCGTCGGAGCTCTTGTCCGGCCCGTAGACGAACACGGCCTGGTTCACCTGGCGGCGGTGGCTCCAGAGGGCGTCCTCCTCCTGGGGGGTGCTGGCCTGCTCCAGCAGGGAGGGCGCGTTGGGTTCCACGGCGCGGCGCACGCGCTCCAGGTCGTGCTTGAGGGCCTCGTGCGAGCCGTCGATGGAGATGAGCAGCGCCGCCTTGGAGCCCTCCGGCCAGGGCACGGCGCCCAGGCGGCCCAGGGCCCAGAGCACGTCGCCGGACATGAACTCCATGGCCGTGGGCAGGATGCCCGCCCGGAACACGTCGCGCATGGCGGCCAGGGCCTGGTCGTCACTCGGGAACACGGCCAGCAGCGTGGCCTGGGATTCGGGCAGCGGCAGGAGCTTGAGCGTGGCCTCGGTGATGAGGCCCAGGGTGCCCTCGGAGCCCACGAACAGGCGGGCCAGGTCCAGCCCGGCAACGTCCTTGTGGCAGCGCGAGCCCAGGCGAAGCACGGTGCCGCCGGGCATGACCGCCTCCACGCCCAGGACCCAGTCCCGCGTGCAGCCATACTTCACGGCGCGCAGGCCGCCCGCGTTCATGGCGATGTTGCCCGCGATGGAGGAGAACTGGGCGCTGGCCGGGTCCGGCGCGTAGAGCAGGCCTTTGGCCTTGGCGGCCTCCTGCAGGTCGCCGGTGACCACGCCGGGCTGGCACACGGCCACGAAGTCGTCGCCGTCGATGTCCAGGATGCGGGCCATGCGCGCCGTGCTCACCACGATGCCCGGGGTGGTGGGCACACAGCCGCCGACCACGTTGGTGGCCCGCCCGCGCGCGTAGATGGGCATGCGCCACTCCTGGGCGAGGCGCAAAAGCTCGGAGCAATGCTCCGTGCTTTCGGGGCGCACAACGGCCAGGGGCTGGGCGAACTTGCGGCTGGCGTCCTTGCCGAAGGTCAGGGTTTCCTCCTGGCCGAGGATCAGGGCGTCGCCTGGAAATACGGCCTGCAGCGAGCGCAGGAGCGAATGGGGCAGGGTGGACATGCTCGGTGGGCCTGTATTCTCTTCTGGATGTTGGGGATTTATCCTGGAACGGCTGGGGAGGGCGCGCGCCTGGAGCGGCCCCAGGGCGGCCGCCGTATTTTTCCAGGATCAGTTACATCAGAAATCCCGGGAGTCAAGGCCGCCGGGGGCGTAATGAGCGGCGGGAGCTTGCCCGGCGGAGGCGGTGGAGGTATCGGCATGGATGGTTGGGAGAGTGTCCGGAGGTGAGTCCGGCATGAGAAGACGTCCAACCCGGAGGGAGAAGGTCGTGATGAAGCCTTTCGCGCGGTTCGTGTTCATCATCGTGCTCACGGGGGCCTATTTCTGGCTGGCCGTGCTGGGCTGGGGCGGGGCCGGGGAGTTCTTCGCGCAACCGGCCATGTGGGCGCTGGCGGCGGCAACGCTGTCGCTGGCCGTGGCCTCATGCTTCGCCGGGGGCAATGTGAGCCCGGGGGTGAAGGAGGACAAGGGCAACAGGTGGGTGCTCTGGGCCTTCATGGTGTTGGGGCTGCTGGACGGCTACCTGCCCGCGCTCACGGACAGGCTCAATTTCCTGACGCTGGGCGGCGACGGAGTGCGCTGGCTGGGCCTGGCGCTCTACTGCGCGGGCGGGGTGCTCAGGCTCTGGCCTGTGTTCGTGCTGGGGGACCGCTTCAGCGGGCTGGTGGCCATCCAGCAAGGGCACAGGCTGGTGACCGGCGGGATCTACGGTGTGATCCGCCACCCCAGCTACGCCGGGCTGCTGCTGAACTCGCTGGGCTGGGGGCTGACGTTCCGCTCCGGCATTGGCGTAATGCTCACGGCGCTGATCGTTGTCCCCCTGCTGGCCAGGATCAAGGCCGAGGAACGGCTGCTGGCCGAGACCTTCGGCGAGGAGTACGAGGCGTACGGCAAGCGGACGTGGCGGCTGGTGCCGGGGGTGTATTGAGCGGGGCTAAAATCTGTCCATCTCCCGTGCCGCCTCTCTATCCAAATCCCGCTCCTTGAGCGCATCTCTTCTATCATGCACGTTCTTGCCGCGCGCCAGCGCGATCTCCAGCTTTATCCTGCCGCGCTTGAGGTACAGCTTCACCGGCACCACGGTGAGCCCTTTCTGCTCCATCTTGGCCTTCCAGGCCCTGATCTCGTGGCTGTGCAGCAGGAGCTTGCGCTCCCTGTCCGGGTCCTGCTGGTCGCGCCCGGCGTTTTCGTAGGGGCTGATGTGCACGCCGCACAGGTACGCCTCGAAGGACGACGTGAAGCGCACGTATCCGTCCTTGAAGTTGACCTTGCCCGCGCGCAGGCTTTTGACCTCGGGCCCCGTGAGGGCCATGCCGGCTTCCATGGTGCCCAGCAGCTCGTAGAAGTGGCGGGCTTTCTTGTTGATGGCGATGATCTTGACGGCTTCGCCGGATTTGGCGCTCACTGCGATGGGCCCTCCTCGGAATCCAGCAGGGAGAAGAAGAACGAGAGCTGGTCCGGGAATTTCTGGAATATGGTTTCGCGCACAAGCTGGTTGGTGCGGGCCACGGTGGGGCTTTCAAGCACCTGCTTGAGCAGGTTCTTGCAGTCGTCCATGGTGGTCTGGCGCACGATGTGCTTGATGCCGGGGATGGTCTGGGGGTTGAGGCTCACGGCGTCGATCTGCATGCCCATGAGGATGGGCATGCAGAAGGGGTCGGAGGCCATCTCGCCGCAGAGGTTGCATTCGATGCCGGCCTGGTGGGCGGCGTCCACCACGTGCTTGATGGAGCGCACCACGGCCGGGTGCAGGGGCTGGTACAGGTAGGACACGTGCCGGTTGGTGCGGTCGATGCCCAGGGTGTACTGGATGAGGTCGTTGGTGCCGATGGAGAAGAAGTCCACCTCGCGGGCCAGGGTCTCGGCGGTCATCACGGCGGAGGGCAGCTCCACCATGATTCCCACGGGCATGTCCGGGTCGTAGGGCAGGCCCTGGCTGCGCAGCTCCTGCTGGCACTGGCGCAGAAGCGTCATGGACTGGCGCAGCTCCTTGAGGCCGGAGATCATGGGGAACATCATGGAGATGTTGCCCACCACCGAGGCCCGCAGGATGGCGCGCAGCTGGGTGCGGAAGAGGTCCTTGTTGCGCAGGCAGAAGCGCACGGCGCGCAGCCCCATGGCCGGGTTCTGCTCCTCAAGGCGGCCGAAGTGGGCCATGAACTTGTCCGCGCCCAGGTCCAGGGTGCGCAGCGTCACCCGCTGGGGTGAGAGGATGTCCGCCAGGTCGCGGTAATGCTCGAAAAGCTCGTCCTCCTCGGGCAGGGCGGTGCGGTTGAGGTAGGTGTATTCAGTGCGGAACAGGCCGATGCCGTCGCCCCCGTTGTCGATGACCTGGGCCACCTCCTCGTAGAGCTCGATGTTGGCCTTCACCTTGATGCGGTAGCCGTCCAGCGTCTCGCCCGGGAGGTGGCAGTTGCGGATGATCGAACCCCTGTAGGACTCGTACTGGTACTTGAGGTCGCCGTAGCGGGCCAGCTCCTCCTCGTCGGGCTCCACGATCACCTGGCCCTTGAGGCCGTCCACCACCACCAGGTGGCCGTCCTGCACGGCGGCCTCCATGCCGCCCACGCCCACCACAGCCGGGATGCCCAGGGACTTGGCCAGGATGCCCGCGTGGGAGGTCTTGCCGCCCTGCGCGGTGGCGAAGCCCATGATCTTGTCCACCTGGAGCTCCACGGTGTCGGCGGGGGTCAGGTCGTTGGCCATGAGCACGGCGCGGCTGCCCAGGGTCTTGAAGTCGACCTTCTGGCCCATGAGCCTGCCGCGCACGCGGTCGGCCACGAGGCGGACGTCCTGCAGGCGCTCGCGGAAATAGGGGTCGTCCAGGGCGTTGAAGGCCTCCTCCAAGTCGGCCACGGCCTTCTCCAGGGCCCACTCGGCGTTGATGCGCAGGCCCGTGAGGTGCGTAAGCGCCGAGCCCATGAGCTTCGGGTCGCTCATGATCATCAGGTGGGAGTCGATGATCAGGGCGTGGTCCTGGAGTTCGGCGGGCACGCGCTCGCGGATGGCGGCCAGCTCGCGCTTGGCCTGCTCGAAGGCGTCACGCAGGCGCTGGGCCTCGGGTTCGACCTGCTCGTCGAGCAGCGCCAGCCGGGGCACCTGCCCGAACTGGGAGCGGTTGACGAAAAAGGCCTTGCCGATGGCGATGCCTGCGGAGATGGGTATGCCCGTGAGGGTGGCGAGGGCCATGGGGGCGCCTTATTGTTGGAAGCGTTTCTTGAACATGTCCGCCAGGCAGTCCAGGGCTTCCCGGGCGTCGTCGCCCTTGGCGCGAAGCTCCAGGTTGGTCCCGTGGCGGGCGGCGAGGGTGAGAATGTCCAGGATGGACTTGGCGTCCACCTGCTGGCTGCCCTGCTTGATGGAGATGTCCGCCGAGAACTTCTGCGCCTCCTGGGCCAGGCGGGCCGCCGGGCGGGCGTGCAGGCCCTGCTCGTTGAGCACGCAGACGATGCGCACGTAACCGTCCGTGGAGGCGTCGGATTCGGGAAAGGATGATGTGTCGGACATGTTGTTCACCGGTTAAAAGCGATCCATTATAAACGAATCCACAAAAAAAACAAACCCGCGGCTATTCCCGCCCCCACGAGAATCTCCCGGTTTATCCTCAGCCGTCCGGCCCCGTAGGCCAGGCCCAGCACCATGAGCACGCCCCCCGCCCAGGCCAGGGCGTCGGTCTCTCTGGGCCAGACGATGGCCCAGAGCAGCACCAGGAGCGCCCCGTTGAGCACCTTGAGCCGCCTGGCCCAGTTCACCAGGTCCCAGCTCTTGATGCGCGTGAGCGCCGCGAAACCCTGTCGATAGCCCATGATGAACGTCGCCAGCTTGAAGGCGTTGAGCGCCAGGAACAGCGCCGCCGCCATCAGGAACGCGGCCACGGGCAGCCCCGCCGCCAGCAGGCAGGCGGTGGAGAGCGCCCAGAAGCCGATCAGGCTGCTGCCGAAAAAGGAATCCCCCACCGCCGAGAGCGTGAAGACCACGGTGCTCTTGACCTGCTCCAGCATGGCCTCGGGAAACTGCTTGCGCGCGATGCGCGACTCCAGGGCCAGGAAGACCCCCACCAGGAAGGGCGTCCAGAGCGGATGGGTGTTGTAGACGCTCATGTAGCGCTTCCAGGCGTGGCGCAGCTCCACGGGGTCGGGATAGATGGCGGTGAGCCCCGGCTCCATGGCCAGGGCCAGGCCCACGGTCTGGAGCCCGCGCGTGTTGAAGGCCGCCCCGACGAAGTAGGTGCGCAGGAAGGTTCTGATGAGCAACGACGCGTTGAGCGTGCCTGGGGTAGCCATAGTGTGCGTCCGGCGGAGGCTTCGCAGGCCTCCGTCCGGTCGTTTGTGGCAAATGCCGGGGGAAATGACAAGCGCGGCCAGCGGGCTTGCCCTGCACGGTGTACCGGCCTATAGTGAATTTTATTGCTATTTTCCTGCAGGAGCTGAGCATGAGCGGGGCAAGCGCGAAGTCGGTCAAGGAAGACATTGCACGAGCTGTAGGATACGCGAGGCGGTTCATGGCCACCAAGGCCCTGGCGGCGGGAAGCAAGGCCTTCGAGGCTTACGCCACCAGCACGGCGATCATGGGCAGGGCCAAGTTCGAGTTGGAAATCCTTCTGGCGGACATGCTGCGCGAGCTGGAACTCGTCCCGGACATCAAGGCCCAGCTGCGCGGGCCGTTCATCTACAAGCGCGGCAGCGAGAAGCAGTTCTCCCAGGCCCTGGCCGGGCTGTGCGCCCACCTGGAGAAGCTGGAGCAGGCCGCGGCCGAAAAGGTGCAGCGCGACCGGCAGGACCGCATCGCCACCTTCTTCGAGAAGGCCGCCGAGGCCCTGCGGGAGAAGAATCTGCCCTCCACCAGGCGCCTGCTCAACAACGTCTGCGAACAGTACCCGGACGAGCCGGGCATCTTCAGCCGCGCCGCCAGGATGCTCGCGGACGCCAAACTGCCGGGCGACGTGATCCCTTTCACGGAGCGCGCCATCGAGATCAACCCCAAGGACGCCGCCGCTTACGGCATGGCTGTTGAGGCCTGCCAGGCCATCGGCGAACTCACCATGGCGGAGAAGTTCCTGCGTGAGGCGCTCAAGAACTTCGGCGCGCACCCCAAGACCTACGTGACCTTGGCCAAGGTGCTCTACAAAATGGGCCAGTGGGACAAGGCCTACGACGCGGCCCGCTCCGCCCTGGACCGCGACCCGAACCTGGCCGAGGCCAGGGAGGTGGTGGAGCTGACCGAGAAGAAGGTGATAGCTGACCGAGACCACGGTGAGGGGCTAGGCGGATTTTTTCCTCGACGAGAACAGCCCGGGCGAGCCCCCCCGCAATGGGGGGCTCGCCCGGGCTGTTCTCGTATGGAGCGCTGGCGCGTTCCACACGAAGCGGCAAAGCCTCGCGCTGGAGCAGCCCACAGGCGTGGGAGCGTCCGCGCCTACTTGATCAGCCGCTTCCTCATGGCCTCCACGGCCAGCGGGTAGAACACCACCGTGAACAGGGCCAGGTAGGCCGCATTCCACCAGATCTTCGCCGTGGCCGTGCCCAGGCACAGGGCGCGGCTGGCCTGCGTCAGGTGGTAGAGCGGCAGCAGCTGCGCCAGGCCCGAGGCCCAGGCAGGCAGGCCCTCCACCGGGAAGAACGCTCCGCTGAACAGGAACATGGGCGTGATGAACAGGAAGATGGGCAGGTTGAACATCTCGATGGTGGGGGTCAGCCCGGTGAGCCACATGGCCACAGACCCGAAAGCCAGCCCGCCCAGCGCCGAGAGCGGGATCAGCCAGAGCCCGTCCGGCAGCGAGATCAGCCCGAAGCAGGCGATGACCGTGCCCATGAGCACCGTGCTGGCAACCGACTTGGTCGCCCCCCAGACGATCTCCGCCGTGATCACGTCCTCCAGGGAGAGGGGTGTGGCCAGCATGGCGTCGAAGGTCTTCTGGTAGAACATGCGCACGAAGGACGAGTAGGTGTTCTCGTAGAAGGACTGCCACATCACCGAGGCCGCGATGAGGCCCGGGGCGATGTAGGCGGTGTACGGCACGGACGCGCCGTCCACGCGCACGCTGCCCACAAGCCCGCCGATGCCCGCGCCGAAGGCCAGGATGTAGAGCACCGGCTCGGCCATGGGCGGTATGAAGTTGACCTTCCAGGTGCGCAGGTAGACCATCAGGTTGCGCGCCCAGACCCGCCACAGGCGCGACGAGATTCTCGAGAGCATCTTCATTCGCGCAGCTCCCTGCCGGTGAGGCGCAGGAAGACGTCCTCCAGGGTGGAGGGGCGCAGCACGTGCTGCCCGGGAGGCAGGGCGGCCCGCAGCGCCTCCAGTTCGGAGAAGTCCTCGGCGAAGACCAGCACGCGTCGCCCGAAGTCCTCCGTATCGAGGGAGGACGCCTCGGCGGCGGCCCGGGTGGACTCGTCGGGGTTGGTGATCTCCAGCACGGCCTTGCCCGAATGGGAGGCGATCAGCGCGGCAGGGGTACCGCGCACCAGCGCTTTCCCGTTGTCCATGATCAGCAGTTCGTCGCAGAGGATGGCGGCCTCGTCCATGTAGTGGGTGGTGATGAAGATGGTCAGGCCCTGTGCGCGCAGGTCCAGCAGCCTGTCCCAGAGCTGGTGGCGCGACTGCGGGTCCAGCCCGGTGGTGGGCTCGTCCAGGATGACCAGTTCCGGGGCGTTGACCAGGGCGCGGGCCAGCATGAGCCTGCGGGCCATGCCGCCGGAGAGGTCGCGCACGTCGTCCTTGCGGCGGGTATCCAGAGAGAAGAACTCCAGCAGTTCGGCGGAGCGCGCCCGGGCCGTGGCGGAGTCCATGGCGAAATAGCCTGCGAAGGCCAGCATGTTCTGCTCCACGGTGAGGTCGGGGTCCAGGGTGTTCTCCTGCTGGCAGACCCCGATGCGCGCCCTGATGGAGCGCCAGTGGACGTCGATGTCCTGCCCGAACACGCGCAGTTCGCCACCGGTTTTGGGGCTGAACCCGTAGACCATGCGGATGGTGGAGGTCTTGCCGGCCCCGTTGGGCCCCAGCAGGCCGTAGACGCTGCCGCGCGGCACCCGCATGTCCAGCCCGTCCACGGCGGCGAAAGTTCCGAAATGTTTGCGCAGGCCCACGGCCTCGATCACGGCGTCCATCAGTACTCCATAGCAGAGGCGGCCAGCCTGCGCCAGTGGCCGGGCTGGAACCGCCCAGGTAGGTTGTCAGTCAGGGAGGAAGGTGCTAGATTCCTAATAGGAATAATCCCGACCAGGTTGCGTTTCCGCCTGAGGGATTTTCGGCTGCGGAGGTGCGCCCTGATCTGCCCGCGAACGAATCCCCCCATGGTGCTGAGGGAGATGCAGACCCGCCATCCAGGCGCGGCCACCGAATACCTCAAGGTGGCCGAGGGCGGGCTGTACATGTCCCCGACCATCGTCCAGACCGTGCTGGGCTCCTGCCTGGCGGGGGTGTTTTATTCTCCGGCGCGCCGAGCGGGAGCCATCTTCCACGCCTTCCTTCCCTGCCGCGCAGACTACAACGAGTGGGGGCGGCACACCGTGTTCAAGTACGTGGATACGGCCATTCTCCATACGGTGGAGCAGTTCCGCCTCATGGGCGTGCGTCCGGCCGGATTGCGCGTGGCTCTGGTGGGCGGCGCCAACGGGCTGGTGTCGGACGATACCTGCGGCGTGGGACGCAAGAACGCCGATTGCGCTCTGGAGGTCTGCCGCTCCCTCGGGATCAGGCCCGAATCGATGGATCTGGGCGGCGCCAAGGGCCGCAAGGTCTTCTTCGAGACGCACACCGGTGAGCTGCATGTCCACCCCCTCAACTCGATGCCTCCGGCCTAGAGGCCTGCTCCCGCCTCCCGCCTGCGACAACCCGACAGGCTTCGACATGCACGGCGTGCGGCAGCATTTGCCGACATGCAACCGGCAACCGCGCGCGGCGGGCCCCACCGGCGAGGCCGCCGGAGCTTCACCGTCCGGGGAGTGTCAGATCTCGCCTGCGTCCATGGCCCGGGCGTCCTGCACCACGGCCGTGGCGAAGGCGCGCTTGTTGACGTAGGTCATGGCGCCGATGAAGCGCTCCGCCCCGTCCAGGTCGGACGTGGCGTGCAGGTGCACGTGTCTGCCGGTAAGGTGCTCGTTGTTCTGGTAGAGCAGGACGTAATAGATCAGGTACTGGCTCTGGGTGCGGAAGAGGGCGATGGTCTCCAGGTGGGTCTGGTTCTGGGCCGCGGGCTCCAGGCAGTCGTCAGCGGCGTGGTAGAAGGAGAGGAGCTTGCCCGTGAAGCGTATGTGCGTGTCGCCCCGTTTGAGGCAGAAAGTGCGCTGCTTGCCAAGGCTGGTGGAATTGATGTCTCGTTCCCGATGCGTAAGAAAACGTGCGAACATGGATTCTCCAACTTGGCCTGAATGAGGCCGTCGGCCTTTGTAGCCTGGGTCAGCCCGGGAGGCAAGCCCGCTTCAGGTCTTCGTCGGATGCGGATGCGGCTTGCCAATCCGGGGCCGCGTGGGCCATCATGGGGCATGAGGCCCGTCGATCCAGCAGGCGCGTCGCCGCCCCAGGGCGGCCACGAGCGCACCCACCAGCTCCGTCTTGCATCCCCGCCCTCCGGGGCGGAGGCCGCCGGGGCGCCTTCCTTGCAGCTTCCACGCTATTCTGATTTTCCCCCGCCTGCCGAACAGTCCTTCAAGGGGCGCATCATCAACGCGCAGGCCTGACCCTCCATGCGGTTCACATCACAGGCCGCGAAGCGGCTCCTTCCGCCCAACCCCCTTTTGGCCCTGGTGTTGGCCCTGGCCCTGCTGGCGGGGGCTTGCGACGGGCCGGGCGGCTCCTCCCCGGCAGTGCTGGAGTGGGGCGAGGCCGCCGTGGGCGACGTGCTGCGCGTCGTCGAGGCCCCCGGCGTGATCAAGGCCAGGCCGGAAGGCCTGGTGCGCGTGGGCAGCCGGCTCAAGGGCCAGGTGATGCAACTCACGGTGCGCACCGGGGACATCGTACGCAAGGGCCAACTGCTGGCGCAGCTCGACGATCGCGAGCTCAAGGCCCAGCGCGCCCAGGCCCAAGCCCGCCTGGACACGGCGGCCAGCGAATTCGAGCGCACCGAGGCCCTCTTTGCCGGACGGCTGGAGGAGGCCCGGGCCGCCATCGCCGCGGGGCGCGGCAGGCTGGATTACGCCGCGCGCGGCAGGGAGCGGCGCGATGCGCTGCGCAATCAGGGACACATATCACAAGACGCGATGGACGCCTCGCGGCGCGACGAGACCGTGGCCGCGCAGGGCGTGCGGGCCGGGCAGGCCGTGCTGGAGCGCATCGCGAGGGAGCGGGACGGCGAATTGGCTCGGACCCGCCGCCAGCTGGAGGCCGCCAGGGCGGCGGTGGAGTTGTGCGATGTGTACCTCTCCATGACCCGCATCGAGAGCCCCATAGACGGCATCGTGGGCCAGGTGCACACCCAGGAGGGGGAGCAGGTGGTGGCGGAGCTGGAGACGGTGAACATCGTCACCATCATCGACCCGCGCTACCTGGAGCTCTGGGTCTACATCAACGAGGCCGAAGCCGCTGGGGTCCGCAAGGGCACGCCCGTGCGCTTCTTCAGGCCCGCGCGCAAGGAGCAGGTTTTCGAAGCAAGGGTGGAGCGCGTCTCCCCCGCGCCGGAGGCCATCGCCAAGGTGCTCTATTATCCGGCCATCGTTCCGCTGGCCCCCCTGTCGTCGATGGAGCTGCGCCCGGACATGAACGTGCAGTGCCTCGTCAAGGTGGAGGAGGCCCCCGGCGTTCTGGGAGTGCCCAACGAGGCCGTGATGACGCGGGGCGGGAAGCGCCTGGTCTACATGCAGGACGGGCGCGGCGGCGTCAGGCCTGTGGAGCCAGTGTTCGGCCTCAAGGGCAATCAGCGCACCCAGGTGCTCTCCGGCCTGGAGCAGGGGCAGCGAGTGGCCCTGAAGCTGGCTCCCTGAGGCCTGTGCTGGTGTCAGGTCGGCAGCAAGCCTGCCTCGCTGGACGCGTTCGCCGTCCTGTGGCAGTATGAAGTGTCTTCCGCATGCGGTGGCAGCTTGCCGCGCAATACCGAAACAGGGGTGAACATGTTCAACGACATCGAGCAGGAAGAGAAACTGGCCAAACGCAAATTCGCCGCCATGCGCGGCAAGGAGCACATCCCGGCCCAACTGCTCGGGCTGGTGGAGGCGGTGTACCGTATCCAGAACGAAGCCCGGGCCGCCTGCGCCGCGCAGGAGATGCCCGCTGTGGAGCTCTCCAGCGTGGACCAGGTGATCCAGGGCAAGCCCCTGCTGGCCCGCGACAATTTCCCTTACGATGCGGCCCAGGCCGAGGACCTGTTCAAGCGCTTCACGGACCTCCTGGCGGAGATGGGCGGCCCCATGGCCCAGGCGGCCGACGTGATCCGCGCCGAAGGTGACGAGCTGATGCGCGCGGCCCACGCCGCCTTCCTCGCCGGCGACCTGGACTTCTTCAAGGATTTCGCCGCGCGCACGCCCCAGGCCCCGCGCGCCCTGGCCTTCCTGGCCCAGTCCAGCATGACGCCCTCCCTGATGGCGCGGGCCGCGGTGCTCGCCCTGGCCCTGCCCCAGGACAGAAACTGGGACCAGGCCACCTGCCCCGTCTGCGGCAGCCTGGCGTTCCACTCCTCGCTGCGCGGCAAGGAGGGCGTGCGCGTGCACTGCTGCTCCTTCTGCCGGGCCGAATACCGCACCTTCAGGCTGCAGTGCGCCTACTGCCAGGAGCGCGACGCGGCCAAGCTGCCCTTCTTCACCGCCGACGAGGAGCCCGGTTACCGGGTGGACGTTTGCGAGAGCTGCAAGGGCTACATCAAGACCACGGACTTCCGCGAGATGGACCGCCCCAGCCTGCCCGCCTTGGACGACCTGGAATCCCTGACCCTGGACATCCTGGCCATGCGCAAGGGCTACACCCGGCCCACGGCCTCGGCCTGGGGGTTCTAGGAGGCCGGGCCCTGGCCCGGGCGGTCATGGACAGCCTTCCGCAGCCCGTCCTTCCGGACGATCAGGCGGCCAGGGAGCATATAGTCTCCCTGTGCCGCCAGGCGGGCGTATGGGGCTGCCCCCGCTGCCGTAGCGGGAAGACATACCGGCTGGGCTCCGGGCGGCTGCGCTGCCCCGGCTGCGGCTACACCTTCCACGAGCTGACCGGTCGCTTCATGGGCGCCGGGGGGCTCAGGCCCGCGCAGTGGCTGCGCATGGCCGAGCTCTTCGCCGGGGAGACCCCGGTGAAGCAGAGCGCCGCCCTGCTCGATATCTCCTACAACACCGCCTACAAGGCCATGGACGCCCTGCGCCAGGCCATCCTCTCCCAGGCTACGGACGCGCGCCAGATCAGGCGGAGCCTGGCCGAGCGCGACGCCGAGGAAACACCGCCCGTGTTCGGAGTGATGGAGCACGGGCGATGGGTCTTCGTGGACCTTCTGCCCGACGTTGAGGCCGCGGACCTGACCCTCTACAAGAGCAACTTCCGGCTCAGGACCGCCCGGGTGGGCTCAGTGGTCTACACCGGCCCCGTGCGCGGCTACCTGGGGCTGGTGTGCTGCGGGGGGCCGCAGTGGGTCTCCACCGCGCTGCGGGGGCGCGGCGGCGGGCTGGACCTGCGGGACGCCAACCCCTTCTGGGGCTTCCTCATGGAGCGCCTGGCCCGGTTGCAGGGCGTTTCGCCTGAAAAGTTCCCGTATTATCTCAAGGAATTGGAGTTCCGCTGGAACCATCGCGGGCAGGACCTGGCCGACCTGGTGACACGCCTCGCCCTGGCCTTCATGCCCGGGCCGGAGGAGTGAACCGCGCCAGCGGTGATGGCACCAATAAAAAACGGCCCGACTCCGTGAGGAGGCGGGCCGCAAGTTGATGCTCGGTGGAGCTTTTACCAGCGTCCGGCCGGACGGCGCTCGCGGGGGCGGGCTTCGTTGACCTTCATGGTGCGGCCGCCGTAGTCGGAGCCATTGAGGGCCTCGATGGCCTGCTTGGCGCCGTCGCCATCCATTTCCACGAAGCCGAAACCGCGGGGGCGGCCTGTTTCGCGGTCGTTGATGAGTTTCACGGACGTGACCTGTCCGTAAGTCTCAAACAGCTGGCGAACCTGATCTTCGGTGGCGCTGAAAGGCAGATTCCCGACGTAGATGTTCGTCTCCATACTCGCAAATGCTCCTGCAAGAGGTTACCACAATCGGCGGGCGCCGTTGCCCGGCCGTTTCATCCCGCAAGGCACCGCATCGGATAACCTCAAACGCGCCCCGCAAGTAGGTTCGATATACCGGGCCTTACCCCCGCATGAACGAGGCCCGATATATGTGATGGCATTTAGGCGGCCGTATATGGGAATTCAGGGTGTGTCAACAGGAAAAAAGTAAGTGGTTTGGAGTCGTTCTGAAAAAAGAAAGGGTGGCATGTCATTTTTGCCCACCCTGGTTGCGGGCGCGGGGGCGGACTGGCGGGAGAAGGGGGTGCACGGCGCGGCCGGGCGGAGCCTGGCTCTCGGGCCAGAGGCGGATGCAAACCTATGGAGTAATCGGCATTTCAGGAGTTACACGAGCACGGGGCGGGTATGGCGAACAGCCCTGTGCTTCTACAGCGCCATCGCCTGCCGGGCCTGCTCGGTGGTCTCGTAGATCTGCACCAGGGCTGAGATGCCCGCGGCCTCGAACACACGGCGGAAATTCAGCGGCTTGCAGGCGATGGCCGCGCTGCAGTGGCGCAGCTTGAACGATTCCAGGATGGAGGTCAGCCCGGATATGGCCGCCCCGTTGAGCGATGCGTACTCCCCCACCGTCACCAGCAGTTTGCACAGCTGGGGGGCGTCGGCCAGTCGGGCGGCGATGTCGTCCATATCGCCTGATATGGCCCCGCTTATTTCCAGCAGGGCAAGCTCCCCCTCGATACGCAGGAAGGCCGGGGCCGCGGCGCTGGCGGTGCGGCTCAGGCGTTCGCTGGCGCGGCGCAGGGCCGTGGTCAGCGCCGATTGGGAGATGGGTTTGTCTATGAAGTCGGTGGCCCGCAGGTTGAGCGCGGCCAGTGCCAGCTCAACGTCGCCGTGGCCGGTGATGACGATGATCTCCGTCTCGGGGCGCATGGCCTTGATGCGCGAGAGCACCTCCAGCCCGTCGATGCCCGGCATCTTGATGTCCGTGAGCACGATGGGGAAGTCGCCCCGGGCGAAGATTTCCAGGCCCTGCTCGCCCGACTCGGCCACGGAGGGTTCGTAGCCCATGGCCTGGAGCAGCAGCTCGAACATGGCCAGGGTGGGTTTTTCGTCGTCGATCACCAGAACGCGCGTCATAAAACCTCACCGTTGAGCGGGGGGGCCGCCGGAGGGAAAAGCAGCCTGAACGTGGTGCCCCTGCCCACTTCGCTCTCCACCTGGATATCCCCGCCGTAGTCCTTGATGATGCCGTAGGATATCGCCAAGCCCAGGCCCATGCCCTCGCCTGCCCGCTTGGAAGTGAAGAAAGGCTCGAAAATCTTGGGGACGTCCTTGGGGGGAATGCCGCAGCCGGTGTCCGTGACGGAAACGACCAACTGGCCGTTTTCCATGAAGGATCGTATCAGGATCGTCCCGCCCCCCTGTTTCAGCGCTTGTATCGCATCGCGGGCATTGGCCACAAGGTTGAAAAACACCTGTTCCAGCCGGTTGATGTGGGCCCTCACCAGCGGAAGACCCTCCGCCAGCTCAAGCTGCACGCCGATATTCTGCAGTGCCAGCTGCTGGCCGATGATGGCGAACACGCCCTTGATGGGCTGGCGGATGTCCACTTTGTCCGGCATCAGGTCGGACTGGCGTCCGAACTCCCGCAGGTGGGAGATGATGGCAGCGGCGCGGTCCACCTGGGCGCTGATCTCGTCTGAGACCTGCTGGAATTTGGCCTTGGGCAGGTCCATGTCCATGCCCGCGGCCAGCTTGAGGAAGTCGCTGCCGAGCTTGATGGCGTTGAGCGGCTGGTTGAGCTCGTGAGCCATGCCCGCGCTCATTTCGCCCAGGGTCTTCATCTTGCTGGCCTGGATGAGCTGGGCGTCCTTTTCCACCAGGTCGGTGACGTCGGTGGCCGAGAAGATCACCACCACGCGCTCGCGGTAGGGGGCCATGGTGGCGTGGATGTTCACGTAGATGGTCTTGCCCGAGCGGGTGATGTGGCCCACCTTGGTGTAGAGCACGTGGTCGCCGGAGGTGCCCTCCGTGATGAAGCGCTGCACGCCCTGCGGGGTGCCCAGGGGCTCGATGGAGCCTATGGTCATGTCCTGGAGCTGGGCCAGGGAGTAGCCGTAGAGCTCCTGGGCGCGGGGGTTGGCGTCAAGGAAGTAGCGGGTGGCCACGTCCAACACCAGGAAGGGGTCCGGGTTGGCCTGGAACAGGGGGCGGTAGCGCTCCTCGGATTCGCGCAGCCTGTGCCGGTAAAGCCGGATGGACCAGACCATGTTGGCGAAGGCGTCTGCCAGCTGCACCACCTCGTCGCCCTTGCGCTTGCGGTAGAACTTGCAGGGGTTGCAGGTGCGGGGGGGCATGTCCTCGCCGGGGGCCATCTCGTCCAGGTGCCAGCAGGGCAGGTCCGTGTCGGCGTAGGCCGGGCAGTCGCCGGGCTGCAGGGGGGCGCCGCCGAGATCCAGGGGCTGGTCCAGCCTGCCCCGGCTGATGATCTCCGCCGCGCTGGTCAGCTTGCGCAGGGGCTCCACCACGTAGCCCGAGAGCACCAGCGCGATCAGGAAGATAATGACAACCACCAGGGAGATGAAGCCCAAAAAAGTCAGGCGCAGCTTGGCCACCAGGGCGTCGATGTGGCTCTGGCGCAGGCCCACGTGGGCCCGGCCCAGGGTGTAGATGCCCTCCTGGATGGGCACGGAGATGTCCACCGCGTCCGAGTTCTCGAAGCGAACGGGGCGCACCAGGGTCTCCTGGCTGTCGGCCGGGGCCACCACCTCCAGCAGCTCGGTGGGGAAGGGGCGCACGAAGGTGTGGGCCAGGAGCTTGCCGTCTATGTCCATGACGAAGCTGTAGGCCACCAGGGCCTTGCGGTCGCCCAGCTGGGAGACGTCGAACAGCAGCGCCACCAACTCCTCGGGGCGTTTGTCCAGGATGTAGCCGCCGCCGCGCTCCGCGATGGACTGCGCGATGGCCACGCCGCGCAGCTCCAGCTCGCGGTCCAGGGTGCCCACCAGGATGCCGCGCGCCAGCAGGGCGATGGCCCCGCTGATGAGCAGCACCACGCCCACCGTGGCCAGGAAGATCTTGTTGCGCAGGCTGAGCGTGCGCACCCTGTTGAGCATGGCCTGCGCCCGGCCGGAAGTCTGCGTGGAGGCGCTCACTTGCAGGCGCTTGGGGCGAAGGGTTTGCTCCAGTCGTTGACCAGGACGAAGCGGCCTTCTTCCAGTTTGGTGAAGTAGACGCGCTGCAGGCCCCGGTGGTCGCCAGGGCCGTAGGTCAAGGTGTTGGCCAGCCCCAGGGAGAAGTCGCGGATGTCCTCGATGGCGTCGATGAAGCGCTCGCGGGTCAGGTCCGGCCCGGCGCGGCGCAGCCCCTCCACCAGCACCTTGGCGTTGATGAAGCCCTCCAGGCCCACGGAGGTGGGGCTGTGCCCGGGATAGGAGGCGCGCAGCAGTTCGTCGTACTCCTTCACGCCGCTCAGCAGGCCGCGCGTCTCCGGCAGGTCGGGCGGCGGCATCACCTGGGAGACGAGCACCTTGGCCCGCTCGTCCGGGCCGAGCATGCGGGCGATCTCCTCCGCGCCCACGAAGGACACGGCGTAGAACACCAGGTCGGGGTTCTTCTCCCTGGCCAGCTTGATGAACTTGGCCGAGGGCGCTGCCGAGCCGATGATCACCACAGCCTGCGCGTCGCTCTCGGTGATTCTGGTCAGGCCCTCCTCCACGTCCAGGGTGCCGCGCGCGTAGGAACCCCGGGCCACCGGGGCCATGCCGTAGCTGCGCAGGGCGAACTCGGTGCCCTTGAGTCCGTCGAAACCGTAGGCGTCGAACTGGTAGAACACGCCGATGCGCTTGAGGCCCAGGTCTCCGACGATATGCTCCACGGCGGCGGCGGTCTCCTGGTAGTAGGAGGGCCGCACGTTGACCACATAGCGCTGGAAGGGGTTGCGCAGGTCGTTGGCTCCGGTGAAGGCCCCCACCAAGGGGATGCGCGCACCCACCAGCATGGGCAGGATTTTGGTCGTGGTGGGAGTGCCCACGTAGCAGCTCAGGGCGAAGACCTGGTCCTCCACGATGAGCATCTGGGTGTTGGCCACGCAGCGGGGTGGGTCGTAGCCGTCGTCGCGGGTGATGAGCGTGATCCTGCGGCCGTGCACGCCGCCCTGGGTGTTCACGTGGTTGATGTAGGCCGTGGCCCCGCGCAGGGTCTCCTGACCGAGGTGCGAGGCGTGGCCGGAGAGGGGCAGGCTGGAGCCGATGCGGATCTCGCCCGCGGTGACGCCGATGCGCCCGGTGTCGGCCTCCTTGGGAGGGGGCGGCTCGCAGGCGGCAAGCAGTGCCAGCGTGATGAGAGACGCCGCCAGGGCGGCCAGCCGGGCTTTGAGCGGACGGCTGTTCATTGCAGCTTGACCAGCTCCTCGGCCAGGGTGCCGAGATCCGGGCGGGTGTTGATGTCGTGCACGTCGATGAAGCGGATGACGCCCTTCTTGTCGATGAGGAACAGCGCCCGCTCGGACACGCCCTCGGGGCGCAGCACACCGTAAGCCGCCGACACGGCACCGTGCGGCCAGAAGTCGGAGGCCACGGGGAACCACAGCCCCCCCATCTCCTTGACCCAGGCGTGCAGGGTGGGGACGTTGTCGCAGGTGATGCCGATGAGCACCGTGTCGTGCTTTTCGAAGATCTCCCGGGCCAGGTTGTAGCCGGGCCACTGCCCCGAGCAGATGGGCGTCCAGGCCGCCGGAACGAAGGTGAGCAGCACGTTCTTCTTGCCCGCGTATTGGGACAGGCTCACACGGGAACCTGCAATGGTGGGCAGGGAGAAGTCCGGAGCCTTGTCCCCCACGGCCACGCGCAGCGTGCTGTCCACGGGTTTGAGCGTACCGGGGTTGTAGATCAGCTCGGGCGGCACCGGAGACTGGCAAAACCCAGGGGCGGGCGCAAGCAAAGCGGCCAGGAGGATGGCCAAGAGCAGGCCAGCGCGGCACATCTTTGAGGGATTCAGGGCGTTCGGGATCATTTCTTCTTCCCCTTGGCCTTGGCGTCGGGCTTGGCCTCCTGCACGGGTGAGGGCTTGGCCCCGGTCTTGGCTTGGACGGAATCCAGGAAGGCCTGGGGAGAGGTCATGCAGCCCAGCGACTCGTCCACGATGGTGAACCCGTTGGGCCCGCGCGAGAGGATGTAATAGAAGGGGGTGCCCACCTGGCCCATGGCCTTGTAGGCGGCGAAGTCCTTGTCATGGAAGAGGGGGAAGTCCACCTTGAATTTGTCCCGGTAGATGGCGACCTCGAATTCGGAATTGCCGGCCCCCAGGCCAACCATCGCCACGCTGCCCGCCAGGCCGCGCTCACGGATGAGGGTGTTTGTCTCCACCAGGGCCGGGCCCTCCTTCTGGCAGAAGGGGCAGTACATGGAGAAAACCACCAGGATCACTGTGTCGGCCTTGATGTCGGCCAGGCGGAAGCTCTTGGCGCCGGGCTTGATGCCCAGTTGTGTCGCCTCCTGGGGCGTGAACGGCCCCTGGAGCACCAGGTCGGGGAAGGCCTGGCCCACGGGCAGGGGGCGCATCTCGGGGGATTGCGAGGCGTTGGCGGCCCAGGCCGCGTCGTGGCCGGCCAGAGACGAAATAAGGGCCAGGGCCGCGAAAAGGGTCAGGGCGGCCATGGCGAGTGTGCTGCGGAAAAATTTCATGGAGTCACCGTCCCGGTGGTTTTGTTGACAATAGCGGATTGGCCTTGAAGCATCCACTGGGATTTCTCCGTGTTTTGATACAGCGGCACAGAGAAAGCGAGGCGGCGTGACCGCCTGCTGGCGCAAACCGGTTGGGAGGTCCAATCCTGCCGGAAGCCGCCGCAGGGCGGGCACGCCGCCTTCTGTAAAACAACGCCGGCATCGCCCCTGTGGGAGGGGTGAAGCCCCGGCCGCGCCCCGTCGGGCGCGGCCGGGGAAACCGGCGTTTTGTTTGCATCGCCGGGAACGAGTGGGGTGTCCCCGGCGGTCATGCCGTCATCGGCTTCCGGGCATCAGCCCTGAGCCTGGTTGCGCAGGCCCAGCACGGCGTCCAGGGCCGCGAAGCGGGTGACGGGTCCGGCGCCGTCCGCGTCGGCCATGAGCGTGGCGTGGTAGAGCCGGGGTTCGTGTTCGGTCAGGAACACAACGCGGACCTGCTCCCAATCCACAAGGACGGCCTTGGGGTTGGTCTGCTTCAGGGCCTCGAAGCGCTTCTTGCCCATGGCTAGCATCTCGTCGCGCTCACCGAAGTTCATGGCTCCGGTGGGACAGGTCTTGACGCAGGCGGGCAGCATCCCGGCCTTCACGCGGTCGTTGCACATGTCGCACTTGGACATCACCTTGCTGGCAGGGTCCTGCCGGGGGATGTCGTAGGGGCAGGCGCCGCGCACCACGTCGAAGGGCAGGCCCTTGGTCTTCTCGGTGAAGATCACGGCCCCGGTTTCCTTGTCGTGGGTGATGGCGTCCTTGATGACGGAGTCGGCGGCGTCCTTGCAGGGCGGCTCGACGCAGTGCCGGCACTGGTCCGGCAGGAAGAGCCACTTGAAGTCGTCGCGCGAGCCCACTTCCTTCATGCGCACCACTTTGAGCGTCACGAAGGACATGTCGGGCGGGTTCTGGTGGGAACCCGTGTTCTTGGTCTGCTCCGCGGGGAGCTGTTTCCACTGTTTGCAGGCGATCTGGCATCCGCGGCAGGCGGTGCAGCGGGAGAGATCGACGAAGAAGGTCTTGCCTGACATGGTCGATTACCTCCCTAAGCCTTTTTCACGTTGACCATGAAAGCCTTGGTCTCGGGTATGCCGGTGTTCGGGTCGCCCACCGAGGGGGTGAGCAGGTTGGCGGAGTCGCCGCCGTCCTTGGGGTAGACCCAACCGAAGTGCCAGGGGATGCCGACCATATGTACGGTTTGACCCATGACCTGCATGGGGCGCATGCGCTCCGTGACGATGGCGATGGCCCAGAGGCTGCCGCGCGCCGATTCCACGGTGCACTTGTCGCCGCCCTTGATGCCGCGCAGGGTGGCCAACTCGGGGCTCATCTCCACGAACATCTGGGGTTCGGCTTCCAGCAGCCAGGGGGTCCAACGGGTCATGACGCCCGTCTGCCAGTGCTCCGTGACCCGGTAGGTGGAGCAGATGAACGGGAAGCGCGGGTCGCAGGAAGCGTGGACGTCCTTGTCGCCCTTGAAGGTCAGGGCGGTGGGGTTGGTGCGCACTTTTGAGAACGGATGCTCCGCGATGGGGCACTCCATGGGCTCGTAGTGCTCGGGGAAGGGGCCGTCGTTGCGGCCGGGGCCGTAGAGCTGGGCATGGCCTTCGGTGGTCATGATGAAGGCGTACTTGCCCTTCTCGTCGGCCATCGGCGGCCAGGGGCCGTCGGGCACGTCGCCCACCCACTTGCCGTCCTTCCATTCGATGACGGGCTTGGTGGGCTGGTAGGGCTTGCCCTGCGGGTCCACGGAGGCGCGGTTGTAGATGATGCGGCGGTTCACCGGCCAGCACCAGGTCCATCCCGGATACAGGCCGATCTTCTCCTGCATGGGGGTCTGGGTCTTGTCGCGGCGGGCGGCCATGTTCTTGTCGGTGTAGGAACCGGCGTAGATCCAGTTGCCGGAGCAGGTGGAGCCGTCGTCCTGGAGCAGGGCGAAGCTGGGCACCGGGTCGCCGGCCTTGTAGGTCTTGTCGCCGATGGTCTTCTCGGACAGGAAGTAGCCGTTGATCAGCTTGGCCACCTTGTGGGGGTCGAAGACGTGATTGGTGGCGACGTCCCAGTTCAGGTTGGTGATGGGATCGGGGAAGACGGCCTTCTTGTCCTTGGCGTAGAGGCCCCTGATCTTCTCGAAGAGTTCGTAGATCAGGTCGCCGTCGGGCTTGGTGCCGCCCAGCGGAGCGGGGCCGGGGTAGCGCCACTGCATCCAGCGGCCGGAGTTGGAGATGGAGCCTTCCTTCTCGATGGAGACGCAGCAGGGCAGGAAGAAGACCTCGGTCTTGATCTTCTTGGGGTTCATGCCCGGGCCCTTCCAGAAGGAGGCGGTCTCGGTGTCGAACATGTTCACCGTGACCATCCAGTCCAGCTTGGTCATGGCCTCTCGCACCTTGCCGCAGTTGGCGGTGGAGGCGGCGGGGTTCTGGCCCCAGGCGAAGAAGCCCTTGAAGGCGCCTTTGTACATCTCGTCGAACAGGGTCAGCCAGGAGTAGTCCTTGCCGTCCTCGAGCTTGGGCAGCCACTTGTAGGCATCCTCAGGCTTCTGCTTGGGGTAGATCGCCTTGAGGTAGCTGGCCAGGTACTTGGGCCTGTTGCCCCACCAGTTGATGGACTTGGGGTCCTTGCTGACGGGGGTGTTCTTCTCGTTGTAGGTCTTGAGCTCCTGCATGGAGGCCGCGGGCGTGGGCACGTAGCCGGGCAGGATGTGGAAGAGCAGGCCCTGGTCCGTGGAGCCCTGGACGTTGGCTTCGCCGCGCAGGGCGTTGATGCCGCCGCCCGCCACGCCGATGTTGCCAAGCAGCAGCTGGACCATGGACATGGCCCGGATGTTCTGCACGCCCACGGTGTGCTGGGTCTGGCCCATGGCGTAGAGCATGGTGCCGGTCTTCTCGGGCTTGCCGGTCTCGCCGTAGAGCTTGTAGCACTGCTCCAGCTTGTCCAGGGGGCAGCCGGTGATGTCGGAGACGGTCTTGAGCGTGTAGCGCTCGTAGTGCTTCTTCATCAGCTGGAAGACGCAGCGGGGGTTCTGCAGCGAGGGGTCCTTCTTGACGATCCCCGCCTCGTCCTTGGCGAAGGCCCACTTGGACTTGTCGTAGGCCTTCTTCTCGGCGTTGTAGCCCGAGAACATGCCGTCCTTGAAGTCGTAGGCGTCGCCTACGATGAAGGAGGCGTTGGTGTAGTTGACCACATAGTCCTTGAACATGAGGTCGTTGGCCAGGATGTAGCTGATGAGGCCGCCGAAGAAGGCGATGTCCGACCCGGAACGGATCGGGGCGTAGAAGTCCGCCTTGCTGGCCGTCTTGGTGAAGCGGGGGTCGACGCAGATGAGCTTGCCGCCCGCGTCCTTGGCCCGCATGATCCACTTGAAGGAAATGGGGTGGTTTTCGGCAGGATTGGAGCCGATTACAAAAATACAATCACTGTTCTTGAGGTCGATCCAGTGGTTGGTCATCGCACCGCGTCCGAACGACTCTGCCAGAGCCGCTACAGTTGCGCTGTGTCAGATACGGGCCTGATGTTCGATGTATGTAAGGCCCAAGGCACGGAGCATCTGCTGGTAGATCCAGCACTCCTCGTTGTCCATGGCGGCCGAGCCTACGGAGGCGATGGCTTCCAGGCGGTTGACGGTCTGCCCTTTGGCATCCTTGGCGATGAAGGACGCATCGCGCACCTTCTTCACGCGCTTGGCGATCTCGCTCAGAGCCCAGTCGTAGCTCTTCACCTGCCACTTGTCCGAGTTGGGGGCGCGGTAGAGCACCTTGGTGATGCGCTTGTCGTTCTCGGTGAGCTGCCAGATGGAGGCGCCCTTGGGACACAGGGAACCTTCGTTGATGGGATGGTCCGGATCGCCTTCCACGTTCACGGAGCGGCCTTTGCCTTCCAAACCGGTGGCAACGATCAGGCCGCAGCCCACGGAGCAGTAGCAGCACACCGAGGTGGTCTGCTTGCTGCCCTTGAGCTTGGACAGATCGGCCGCCGCCTGGACCGTGGTCAGGTCCAGGCCCAGACCGCCGAAGGCGGTGAAGGCCACGGTGGCGGCGCTCAGTTTGAGAAATTCTCGCCTTTCAAGAGACATACTCTCCCTCCTGCCAAGAGGTTGCATCAGCCTGCACGGGTCTGACGGTTGAGGGTCAGCTGAAGCTCGATTCCCCAGGGACGCACGGGATCACAGACCGCAGGCGGCTTGTCCGTTGCCCGCCGCGCCCGGGAGGGCGCGAGAGCGATGCGGGCGGCACGGAACAGCGCCGCATCCACGCCGAGGCCCAGGCCGCAGAAGGCCGGAAGCGCACGGGTGGACTTGGCAGCGGTGTGCCTGTCTGAATCTGGTTTCCTCATAGTCCGGGGTGCTAGGCATAGATGGAAGAAAGAACAACCTTCCACGGGCTTGCTTACGATCTGACACCAAACGGTCACGAAGGGGGGGACGGGGCCGGAGGGACGCCTCCGGCAGGACGGATCAGGCCGTGCCGGCCTCGGCTGACTCAACGTGGTCCCTGCCGCTTGACTTGGCCTTGTAGAGCTGGCTGTCGGCCAGGGCCACGAGTTCGCGCGGGGAGCCGTCCTTCGTGCAGACGGCGGTGGCCAGCCCGATGCTGGCGGTGACGCGGTCGGCGCTGAGGGACATGCCGTGGGGGATGGCCAGGTCCCTGATGGCCTGCAGGATCTCCTCGGCGATGGCGCGGGCTCCCTGCGCTCCTGTGGCCGGCAGGATGCAGGCGAACTCCTCCCCGCCGTAGCGCGCGGCGAGGTCCCCCGCGCGGGAGGCGCAGGCCGTGAGGACCTCGCCGATGCGGCGCAGACACTCGTCCCCCTTGGGATGGCCGTATCGGTCGTTGAATTCCTTGAAGTGGTCGATGTCCAGGATGAGCAGGGAGAGAGGCGCCCCGGAGCGGATATGGCGCGCATATTCCTTGACCAGGGTCTCCTCGAAGTAGCCCCTGTTGGCGATGCCTGTGAGCCAGTCGGTCTTGTTCAAGGCCGCGAGTTTGAGGTTGGATTCCTGAAGGCGCAGCTGGGCGAGCATGAGCTCGCGGTCGCCCCTCTCGCGAGAGAGCAGCACCAGGCTGAACCCGCTGGCCAGCATCATGCAGTAGACCGCGGGTTCCACAAACATGCCCATGAAGGTTTGAAAAGTGGGATTGCCTTGTTCGTCAGGCATGGCGGCAAGCGCCGTCAGCCGGAGGAAAAGGGCCGCCAGCAGGGCGAATCCCGCGCCCAGTGTGCGGCGCAGCCCGGAGCCGGCTCGCCCAGGACGAAGCAGGGCGGCCGCTGGAATGGCGTACAGGACGGCGTGCAGCAGGAACACGGAGGCGGTCCTGACTGGCGGCGTCAGGAACCAGGTGGCGGCGCAGGCGGCGAAAATGCCCGCCATGACGGGCAGGCGCAAGCGGCGGGGAGCCTCGTAGCCGACGATGTGCAGCACGGCCCAGGCCTCGTAGGCGCAGCCCACGAGCAGGAGGCTGTTGGCTGCCATCACGGTGACGTAATCGGGGCCGGGGCCCAATTCGCCAAGCAGCAGCGATCCGGTGCCCTGCAGGAACTTCGCCGTGACCAGATACGGAATGGTCTGCGCGGGAGGCTTGCCATACTGGAAAATGACGAGCAGCAGACAAAAGACGTACGATCCAATTGCCAGGTGCGATATCATTGCGTGATCCAATAAGGGTGCCGAGTGCCTCCGTCTCAATGGCGGCGGTTCTGGGGCTTCAGTTCTTGCTGTTGCCGTCCAACAGGGTCTCGATTGCCTCCAGGCGGGTCATGAACTCGGCCAGGGCGCTCTGGGTGTCCGCGTCCTCGTCGTTGAAGCGGGCGCTCACGAAGCGGCCCTGGCCCTGGTCCTGGATGTTGACCACCTCGGTGCTCAGGCGAAGGGGGGTGAGCGAATCCAGCGAAACGTTCAGGTCAGCCTTGTCGCCTGACATGAGGTTCACGATCCTCTGTTTCTGGAACATGTCCAGCAGCAGCCTGCAGCCTCCGCGGCTCACATCCACCATGAAGGCTTGGGAATTGAAGTAGTCGTTGGCCAGGACGCCCGGGATCAGGCAGCGCACGCGTTTGTGGCTGCGCAGCTGAAGCCGTTCCGTGGAGGTGGGGTAGGAGAGCACCAGCAAAGGGGAGGGCTTGAAGATGGCCGAGATGACCTCGCAGCTGAAGCCGTAGAGCTCCCCCTCCGACTCCATGCGCAGGGTGAGCACGGCCCCGGCGGTGGCCATGCGCAGGATGCCGGGCACCATGGGCAGCTTGAGGATGAAACAGTCGTAGGGGTCCGTTCCGATGATACGGCCCCAATAGCGCTGGGGATCCGTGGGGATCTGCACCATAACGGACTGTCCCGGCTTGAAGGCCAGGAACATGCCCAGCTCGCGCTTGCTGCGCCTGGGCTGCGATGCTGTGTTGTCGGTGTCGGCCATGGCGCGCAAGGTAGCCAAACCTCCGGCGGGCGCAAGTGTTTTCAGTTGAGGTCCGAGAAAAGAATAGAGACGGCTCAGAGGCTGGCTCTCGCCCATCCAATGGCAAATCCGGTTCGGCAGCAAAAAAGCCCGGGGCTTGGGCCCCGGGCTTTGGTCGTCGGTGTCGCCGGAAGGCCTACAGGGCTTCCGAAGGGGGCACGGAGGCGATGTCGAAGGCTTCGCCCACGGCCTTGTAGGTCAGCAGGCCCTTGTGGGTGTTCAGGCCGGGCAGCAGGCTGGAATCTTCGCGCAGGGCGTCCAGGCCCTTGTTGGCCAGCTTCATGGCGTAGGGCAGGGTCTGGTTGGTCAGGGCGAAGGTGGAGGTGCGGGGCACGGCGCCGGGCATGTTGGCCACGCCGTAGTGCACCACGCCGTCGACGACGTAGGTGGGGTCGGAGTGGGTGGTGGCCTTGATGGTCTCCACGCAGCCGCCCTGGTCAACGGAGACGTCCACGATCACGGAGCCTTCCTTCATCACCTTGAGCATCTCGCGGGTGACCAGGTGCGGGGCCTTGGCGCCCACGATGAGCACCGCGCCCACCACCAGGTCGGCCTGGGCCACGGCTTCCCAGATGTTGGGCTCGGTGGAGGTGATGGTGGTCAGGCGGCCGCCGAACACGTCGTCCAGGTACTGCAGGCGCTTGTGGGACACGTCCATCATGGTCACCTTGGCGCCGAAGCCCAGGGCGATCTTGGCGGCGTTGGTGCCGACCACGCCGCCGCCCAGCACCACGACGTTGCCGGGGGCCACGCCGGGCACGCCGCCCAGCAGGATGCCGCGGCCGCCCTGGTACTTCTCAAGGCAGTGGGCGCCGACCTGGGGGGCCATGCGGCCCGCCACCTCGGACATGGGGGTCAGCAGGGGCAGGCTGCCGTCGGGCAGTTGCACGGTTTCGTAGGCGATGCCGGTGCACTTGGAGTCGAGCAGGGCGCGGGTCAGGCCCTCGGCGGCGGCCAGGTGCAGGTAGGTGAACAGCAGCAGGTCGGAGCGCAGGAAGCCGTACTCGCTGGGGATGGGCTCCTTGACCTTGACGACCATCTGGGCGCCCCAGGCCTTCTCGGCGGAGACCAGGCTGGCCCCGGCCTTGACGTATTCCTCGTTGGTCAGGCCGCTGCCGATGCCGGCGCCTTCCTCGACCAGCACGGTGTGCCCGGCGCGCACCAGGGAGGCAACTCCGCCAGGCGTCATGGCCACGCGGTTTTCCTGCGGTTTGATTTCCTTGGGGATGCCGATGATCATGGGAGTGAGTCCTTGTTGTGGGTTCCTGCCTGAAAGTTGCCCGACACGCTTCGGCGGGGATGCCCCGGCCGGGGAAAATGACATGTTTGTCGAACCGAACGAGGTGATTGATGACCGGAGGAGATGGTAATGTCAACGAACAAAACACACCGTTAAACGGTTTTTCCGTTCCGCTCACAGGATTATTCGCCATTGCGAAGAGTTGCGCGCGGAGATGTCGCGAAAAAATTTCCACCGTATTCGTGAATGGTTAGCGTTCCGCAGAGCGGAACGGGGCGCAGCTTCGCCGGGCCGAGCTCCGAGCCGGCTGCCTGAGGGAGGGACAGGCAACAGGGAAGAGGCTTTAGTGACGCGAACGAAGCGCCGTGATTTCCTCACGCAGCCTGGCGCGGAGCCGTGCAGGAATGTCCGCGCCAACGCGGGCCTGAGTATGGGCGGAAGAGCGTCACGAGGGACAGGCGTCTCGAAGCGCCATCACCTGGAATCCGGAAAAAGAAGCGCCCCCGAAATGGGGGCGCGCACTTTGGCCGGGCTGGCCCGCGAGGGAAGTCTGGCCTGAGCGTCAACCGGCGGGAACCGGGACGGGGATTCGATCCCTCCGGCGGTCGGGGCGGATCAGACCCGCGAGTACTTGATCACATCCTGCTTGAACTCTTCGATGGCCTCGTGGGTGAGCGACGGCCGGAACCTGGTGATTTCGCTCACGATGAGCTCGGTGGTGACCGCGTTGTCCTTGCGGGACTCGTACTCCTGCTCGAAGGCCCGCTGGGCGATGATCTGGTAGAGCAGCTCGATGTCGGCCGGAGTGAAATTCTGGGTCATGCCGACGATCAGGTCCATGTTGATTTCCTTGGCGTGGATGCGGCTGTTGTAATGCTGCAGGATGGTTCTCCTGCCCTCGTCGTCCAGGGTCCCCACGGGGATGATGCAGTCGAAGCGGCCCGGGCGCAGCAGCGCCTGGTCCAGCTGCCTGATGTAGTTGGTGGCGCACACCAGCAGGATCCTCTTGCCCTGCTGCTTGAGCAGGGGCACCTGCTTGAGGAGCTCGTTGGTGATGGAGCGGTCGACCCGGCTGGCGTCGTCACGGCTGGCGGCGATCTCCTCGAATTCGTCGATGAAGATCACGGCCTCGTCCAGCTTCCTGACCTTCTCCATGAGCCTGCGGAGGTTCATGCCGATTTTATCCATCCCGTCGGCCATGAGCTGGCTGGGGGATATCTCGATGTACCACCAGGCGAGGGTCCCGGCCATGGCCTTCACGAAATGCGTCTTGCCCGTGCCGGGAGGGCCGAAGAAGATGAGGGTCTTCGGCGGGATGACGCCGTGCTTGTGGGAGAGCTCAAGCTCCCGCAGCGGCAGGACGATCCTCTTGCGGATGAGCTGCTTGGGGGGCTGGGTGTCGGATATGGTCTCCCATGCCTCCTTGCCGATGAACTGCGCGCCCAGCCCCTCGAGCAGGTCCGCCTGGTTGTCCGATGCGGACAGCTTATCCAACTCGAAGGAGTCGAGCAGATCCACGCAGGCGGCCCGGAAGCCGACATCCCTGCCGAGCTTTTCCGAGAGTATCCACTTGTGGTCCATCACTTTCTGCCACAACTCTGCGGCCATCTCGTCATCGAGTTTCAAGCCGCTCGCCGTGAAGATTATGCTGCTGTAATCGTCTACAGTGACAGAACTGTTGTCAAAATTATCCATGGAGAATCTCCTGATTCGTAGTCAGCTTTATTGTAGTGAGGTGTGCTGAATTGAATATGCGCGAGAAAAATGCGCGTGTGGCTGGTGAAACGTCCAAATAATCAAGTCCTATTTAGCACGTGAAGCCATGATGTCAATCAAGATGGAGAATTGTATTGAAAAAGTAATGTTCGCTGCTGTCGTCGCTGGAGTTCTGAAATACAGGAGGGATTCGCGCCCTGGCGCGAGTAGGCGGCCCCAAAAGACGGCGGGAACGTGCGGGGAGGGTGCGGCGTGCGCCGGGCCGGACCAGGCGCTCCCGGGCGATGTCAGGCCGCAAGGTCCATCAGCCGGGCGCAAATAAAAGCGCCCCCTGGGGGGCGCGTTGAACGGCGGGATAGCCGGGATGAGGCCCTGGCGGGCGCAGACCCTAGGAGTTCCTGTGCTTGCCCTTCTGCTTCTTGGGTGCCGGAGTGGGCGCGGTTGCGGTGTCGGTGGCGGCCTTTTCGAAGCCGTAGTCCAGCAGGCGGGTGGTCTCCACCTGGCGGGCGATGGGGTTGCGCGCGCCGAGCACAACGGCGATCAGGCGCGTGTTGCCGCGCTTGGCCGTGGCGGTGATGTTGTAGCCGGAGGCGCAGACGAAGCCCGTCTTCAGGCCGTCCGCCCCATCGTAGCTGCTGAGCAGGGCGTTGGCGTTGTGGTGCGTCTGGCCGTGGTAGGTGTGGGCGGTCATGGAGTGTATGCTCAAGGATTCCGGGAAGCGGCGCAGGTAGGCTGCCGAGAGCGAGGCGATGTCTCGCGCCGTGGAGAACTGGCCCGTGGCCGGAAGGCCGTTGGGGTTCTTGAACACGCTGCGGCCCATGCCCAGGTTTCTGGCCGTGGCGTTCATCTGGGCCACGAACTTCCGGGAGTCGCCCTTGCCCATGTATTCGGCCACGGCAACGCAGGCGTTGTTGGCCGAGACCACGCTGATGCCCCGGATGATCTCGGAGAGGGGCACCTTCTCCCCTTTGTAGAGCGACATGGTGGATCCGCCCGTGCGGATGGCCAGGGCGGAGACCGGTATGGGGGTGCTCTCCTTGATGCGCCCCTGGGCCAGGGCCTCGCGGATCAGGTAGAGCGTGAGGACCTTGGTGATGGAGGCGGGCGGGATGCGCTCGTCTGGGTTCTGGGTGTAGTAGACCTTCCCATTGCTCATGTTCATGAGGTAGGCGGCCTTGACGTTCAGGTGGAAGCCCTGCGGGACGGGGGCCGCGGACGCTTTCCGTGAAGACTTGGAGCGCTTGCCCTGCTTGCCGCCGGATTTGGCCTTCGTGCGCGACGCACTCTTGGTCTCATGGGCGGCTTCGGCCTGTTTGTGCTTTGATTTCGAGGCCGCGAAGCCCTCTGAAGGGTGCCAGGCGGCGAGGAGCAAGAGGGCCAGGGCCAGGCACAAGAGTCTGGCCGTAAATGCAATGAAGTCTGTGCGCTGATGCATGGCTCGAGAGTATGGTTCAGGCCCGGTTTGGTCAATTACGGAAAGGCCGGAATGCTCTAAGGCTTCGGCGGCCCGGACACGATCATTTCGGCCAGGGTCATGTCCACCTTGGGGACCTGGTTGCGCCGGCTGCCCAGGTACTCCATCTCCAGCGCGGCCAGTTCGCGGTAAAGCGGGGTGCGGTCCATGCGCTCGTGGGCCTTGTCGCCGATGGCCTCCATGCACACCGGGCAGCCGGGAAACTGCCTGATCCCGGAGCGGGAGAGGAACATGTTGGGCACGCCGTAGAGCCTGCAGATCATCAGGCGGTGCTGGTAGATGCCGCAGCGGCCTTCGTCGTTCACGGGGCACATCACGCGCGGGACCTCCCCGGCGGCCAGCGCCTGGCTGGCCTGGAGAACGTTCTCCCGGGCGCGCTCGATGTAGAGGGCGCGTTTTTCCTCCGGCAGGGCTTCAAGGCCGTCCCAGAGGTAGCGCCACTCGATGTAGGTGTGGTGCTGGAAGTGGCTCACGCAGCAGTTCTGCGTGCAGCCCTCGCAGGTGAAGCCCTCCGGGGAGGAGGCTGCGTAGGCCTTTGCCATGTTGTCGTAGAGCGCGGCGAGGCGCTTGAGCAGCACGCGCTTGCTTGTGAATTTCATAAGTTTCAAAACCTTGCGACGGGTTGTTTCGCCGAATGGGATGTTTGCGGGCGGAAGATACAGGCATGACGCCCGGAATGGAAGGGGATTTGCGATCCGCGGCGGCCGGTAAGGCCGCGTAGGACAATTGCGGACGGTTCGGCCCGACCCCGCTCGGCCCGCTCGGCCCAGCGCCGCGCTCAATCGCGGGTCAGCAGGGCGGCCAGCTTCTCGACGCACTGCTCCACGCAGGCGTTCACGTCCAGGGCGTCGGTGCAGACGTGGAAATCGCAGGCCGCCAGATACAGCGGCTCGCGCTCGGTGTAGACGTCCGCCAGGGAGAGGCCGGCCGGGCGTACGAAGGCCCGGCCCGAGGCGTCGCGCACGCGGTCGAGGAAGGTGTCCAGCTCGATGCGCAGGTGGATCACGGGGCCAAGCGACCTGAGCCGGGCCATGGCGGCCTTGCTGTAGACCACGCTGCCGCCCGTGGAGACCACCGTGCGCTTGACCCCCAGCGTGGAGACCACGGCCTCCTCGACGGCCATGAAGCCGGGGAGGCCGCGCTCGTCCAGAATGGTCTGCAGGGGCTGGCCCCAGGTGGACTCGATGAGCCGGTCGGTGTCCAGGTGGGCCCAGTCAAGGCGTGCGGCCAGGGCCTCGCCCAGGGTGGACTTGCCGGCCCCGGCGATGCCGATCAGGCTCACGCACTGCTCGTCGGTAACGCGCCCGATGGGGGCGAATTCCGCCATGGCTCACCCGCCCAGGTAGGCTTTTTTCACCTCGGGGTTGTCGCGCAGCTCGTCGCAAGGGCCTTCGGCCACGATGCGCCCGGTGTCCAGCACGTAGCCCCTGTGGGCGAAGTCCAGGGCCAGGCGGGCGTTCTGCTCCACCAGGAGGATAGTCATGCCCTGCTGGTTGAGCCGCTTCAGCGAACGGAACATGTCGTACATCAGGAGCGGTGCCAGGCCCATGCTGGGCTCGTCCAGCAGGATGAACTCCGCGCCGCTCATGAGCGCGCGGCTCACGGCCAGCATCTGCTGCTCGCCGCCGGAGAGCGACTCGGCGCGCTGCTTGCGGCGCTCGCCCAAGCGGGGGAACAGCTCGAACACGAAGTCCAGGTCGCGCGGGAGGTTCTCCTTGTCCTTGCGGGCGTAGGTGGCAAGGGTCAGGTTGTCCATGACCGAGAGGTTCCCGAAGATGTGGCGGCCTTCGGGCACCAGGACCATGTGCAGGTTGGCCACCACCAGGTGCGCGGGCATGTTGAGCAGGCTCGCGCCGTCGAAGGTGATGTCGCCATGGATCACCTTGGGGCCTTCGGGCGGCCCCAGGCGGGCGATGGAGAGCAGCGTGGTGGTCTTGCCCGCGCCGTTGGCCCCGATGAGGGTGACGATCTCGCCCTTGTTCACGGTGAAGGAGACGCCGTGCAGGGCCTCGATGTTGCCGTATTTGACCTTCAGATTCGTGACGGAAAGCATCAGATGGCCTCGTCTCCCAGGTACGCCTTGATGACCGTGGGATTGTTGCGGATGTCCTCGGGGTTGCCCTCGGCGATGGTGGCGCCGAAGTCGATGACCTTGATCCACTGGCACAGGCTCATGACCACCGTCATCTGATGCTCGATCATCCAGATGGCCAGGTCGAACTCCTTGTGGATCCATTCGATGAGCTTGATGAGCTCCACCACGTCCGTGGAGGGCAGGCCCGCGGCAGGCTCGTCCAGCAGGAGCAGCTTGGGCTTGGTGGAGAGCGCGCGGGCTATCTCGACCTTGCGCTGGATGCCGTAGGAGAGGTTGGGCGGGAACTCGTTGGCCAGCTCCTTCATGCCCATGAACTCCAGAAGCTCCATGGCCGTGCGCTCTATGGCGGCCTCGCGGTCGGCGTAGCGCCGGGTGCGCAGCAGGGCGTCCGCCAGGGAGTAGCCCAGGCGGTAGTGCTGGCTGACGCGGATGTTGTCGAGCACGGTCATGTCGTTCCAGAGCCGGATGTTCTGGAAGGTGCGGGCCACGCCCAGGGAGGTCACCTGGTGGGGCTTCATGCCCCGGGTGTCCACCCCATTGATGGTGATGGAGCCCGTGGTGGGCTGGTAGAACCCGCTGACCAGGTTGAAAACGGTGGTTTTGCCCGCCCCGTTGGGGCCGATGAGGGCGTTGAGCTCGCGGCCTTCCATGGTCACCGAGAGGTCGTTGACCGCGATGAGCCCGCCGAAACGCTGGGTGAGATCTTTGATTTCGAGCAGGGCCATGGCTATTTGAACCTATAGAAGCGCTTGAGTTTGGGGAACACGTCGGAGAGCTCGCGGTTGCCCATGATGCCCTCGGGTCGGAACTGCATGAGCAGGATCAGCAAAAGCGGGATCGCGACCCACTTGAGCTGCTCCAGCGGCTTGAGGAACTCCAGCAGGATGGCGAACACGATGGCCGAGAGCACCGAGCCGGTGAGCGAGCCCATGCCGCCCAGGTAGACCATCACCAGGCACTCCGTGGAGCGCAGGATGGTGAAGGAGCCCGGGTTCACGAAGCTGATCAGGTAGGCGTAGAGCCCGCCCGCCAGCCCCGCCAGCCCGGAGGAGAGCATGAAGGCGATGAGCTTCATCTTGTTGGTGTTCACGCTCATGATCTCGGCGGCCACCTCGTCCTGGTGGATGGCCATGACGCCCTTGCCGTAGGTGGAGTACACGAAGCGGCGCAGGATCCAGATGGTGAAGGTGACGCCCAGGAAGATCCAGACCATCATCCAGGGGATGGAGACGACTGCGTCCATGCCCTGGACGATCTTGCCCATGCCCGCGAAGCCTCTGGGGCCGCCCACGGCCTCCACGTTCTCGATGGCGCTCTTGATGATGTAGCTGGCGGCCAGGGTGATGACGGCCAGGTAGTCGCCGCGCGTCTTGAAGGAGGGAATGGCCACCACCAGCCCGGCAAGGGCCGCCGCGATGAACCCCGCGGCCAGGATGACCGGGAAGGCGAAGGGCGTGAGCGCCATGGGCAGCCAGGGCTGGCCGAATACCTGGTCGGGCACGAAGAGGAAAACCCCCACGACGGATGAAGTGTAGGCCCCCACGGCCATGAACCCCGCGTGGCCGCAGGAGAACTCGCCCATGTAGCCGTTGACCAGGTTCAGGCTGGCCGAGAGGATGATGAAGATGCCCATGGAACACAGGAATGTGATCCCGTACTGGCCGAGCAGGCCGACGTGGGGCATGGCCACCATGAGAAAGAGCAGGGCGCAAAGCGCCGCGGGTACGGTGATGCGGTTTCCCATGGCTATATCTTCGTGGTTTTGGGTTTGCCGAAGAGGCCGGTCGGTTTCCAGGTCAGGATGCCCAGCAGGATGGTGAAGCTGATCAGGTCGCGCAGCTCCGAGCTGAACACCGCCGCAACGATGACCTCCAGGAAGGCCAGCAGGAAGCCGCCGACGAATGCGCCCCGGATGTCGCCGATGCCGCCCACCACCGCCGCCACGAAGGCCTTCCAACCCACCAGCGCGCCCATGAACGGGTCGAGCACCGGGAAGTTCATGGCGTAGAGCATGCCCGCCAGGCCGGCCATGGAGGAGCCCAGGAAGAAGGTGAACACGATCACCGCGTCCAGGGGGATGCCCATGAGCGGCACCGCGAACTTGTCGTAGGAGACGGCCCGCATGGCCATGCCCAGCTTGGTGCGGGTCACGATCCACTGCAGGAGCGCAAACATCAGGAAGCTCGCGGCGATGGCCGAGAGCTTCGTGATGGAAACCTTGGCCCCGGCCACGTCGAACACGATGCGCGGCAGAAGCGTGGGGAAGGAGAGGCGGCTCGTGCCCAGCAGCGAGAGGTTGCCGTACTCCAGGATGATGCCCATCATAAGGGCGGTAATGACCACATAGAGCCGGTTGGCGCCCTTGAGCCGAAGGGGCTTGTAGGCCACACGCTCGATGAACACGCCCACCACCGAGGTGAGGATCATGGTCAGGGGCATGGTGACAGCGAAGACGAGGATCTTGTCGGCCCCGCTTTCGAGCTTCATGCCCTGGCCCCAGTAGTAGATGGCGGCGGTGATGGTGATGAAGATGCCGCCAAGAATGGCGGGGTAGCTGTAGTTCTTCTGCCCGGCGGCCACCGGCTTCTTCTTGATGGCGAAGGAGACGGCCGCTGTGATGATGAGGGCGAAGAAACCGGCGAACACCAGCTTCACCATGATGGGCGAGTTGGGCGGGATCAGCGCATGCTGCCCCATGATGTAGGTGGCGGCGAAGAAGGCGATGTAGGCCCCCACCATGAAAATGTCGCCGTGGGCGAAGTTGATGAGCAGCAGTACGCCGTAGACCAGGCAGTAGCCCAGGGCGATGAGGGAGTAGTAGCTCCCGAGCTGCAAGGCGTTGAACGCCTGTTGGATGACGGTGTCGAACATGACCTGTCCCGAGGCTGACGGATTATGGGCCGAGGATGCAATGAACAACAAAAACGGGCGCGGAGGTTGGTTCCCCCGCGCCCGTGCCGGACGGTTACGGACAGACGGACTCGTGGAAGGTGAACTCACCCTTGTCGCTGATCTTGACGATCACGGCGCACTTGATGGGGTCGCCGGTCTTGCCGTCGAAGCTCATCTTGCCGGTGATGCCGGCGTAGTCGCGCATGGTGGCCATGGCGTTGCGCAGGGCCTCGCGGTCCTTGGCCAGGTCGCCGGAGATGGCGCCCATCTTCTGGATGGAGGCCAGAACCATGCCGGTGGCGTCCCAGGTCAGGGCGCCCACGTCGTCGGGGATCTGCTTGAACTTGGCGTTGAAGGCGTCGATGAATTCCTTGGTGGCGCCCTTGGCGCCGGCGGCGGCGTAGTGGGTGACGAAGTACTGGCCTTTGCAGTCGTCGCCGCACAGGGCCATCAGCTCGGCGGAGCCCCAGGAGTCGGAACCCAGGATGGGGCCCTTGTAGCCCAGCTCGCGGGCCTGCTTAACGATCAGGGGCACTTCGTTGTAGTACTGGGGGGTGAACAGGACGTCGGGGTTGGCCTTGATGATCTTGGTCAGCTGGGCCGAGAAGTCCACGTCCTTGGTGGTGAAGGTTTCATATGCAACCACGGAGCCGGGGCCGTTCAGCTTCTCGAAGTCCTTCTTGAAGAACTCGGAGAGGCCCTTGGGGTAGTCGGAGGCCACGTCGAAGAGCACGGCGGCCTTCTTGGCCTTCAGCTGCTCGGTGGCGAACTTGGCGGCCACGGGGCCCTGGAAGTCGTCGAGGAAGCAGGCGCGGAAAACGTAGGGGCGGTCCATGGTGGTCTTGGGGTTGGTGGACCAGCCCGAGATCATCACGGTCTTGTTGTTGTTGGCCACTTCGGCGGCGGGGATGGCGCGGCCGGAACCCTGGGGGCCGACCATGGCCAGGACCTTCTCGCCCTCGATCAGCTTCAGGGCGGCGTTCACGGCAGACTCGGCCTTAGCCTCGTTGTCCACGTAGACGAAGTCGAGCATGTACTTCTTGCCGCCAACGTCAAGTCCGCCAGCGCCGTTGACCTTCTCCTTGAGCATTTCGGCAGCGCCCTTGCTCATCTCGCCGACTTTGGGGATGTCGCCGGTGAGGGGGATGTTGAAGCCGATTTTGATGGTGTCGGCGCCAAAGGCGGCAGCCGGGAAGGCGAATGCCGCGACCAGCAAGGCAACGAGGAGTTTTTTCATTGACCGCTCCGTAGTTGAGGTTTGCGGACGTCCTCGGCGGGAGGACAACACCCCGGGCATACGCCGCCCGGTTGGCCGAATCTCAATATCCGAATCGCACAAGGAAAAAAAGTACAAAAATGCAAAAAAACCCTGATTTTCGAACGGAGGACTTTCAAAAATGCGGTAACGGCCGGCGACCGGCCAGGAAGATAAGACAAAATCCAATAGCCTGGATTGCCTGTCAAAGCAACTGGCTGTAAGCTGGTTCGACGTTGTCTTCCGCGCGCCTTTTGGTTACCACGTCATCACCCGATGAACCGAACGGCCAGGAGGTGCCACCGTGACTGCAGACGCTCTGGAACTGGTTCTGGAACACGCCCGCGAGGGGGCCGAGCTGCGGGAGCGCTTCTTCCGCGACAACGCCCAAGCCGTCGTGGACGTGGGGCGCACCCTGGCCCTGTGCCTGGCGCGCGGCGGCAAGATACTCTTCTGCGGCAACGGCGGCTCCGCCTCCGACTGCCAGCACTTGGCCGCGGAGTTCGTGAACCGCTTCCAGCTGGAGAGGCCGCCACTGCCCGCCCTGGCCCTGACCACGGACACGTCCATCCTCACGGCCATCGGCAACGACTACGGGTTCGACCTGGTCTTCGCCAAGCAGGTGCAGGCCCTGGGCCGCGCCGGCGACGTGCTGGTGGGCATATCCACCTCGGGCAACAGCCCCAACGTGCTGGCGGCCATGCGCGCCGCGCGCGAAAAGGGCCTGACCACCGTGGGCATGGCCGGGCGCAACGGCTCCATCGTGGGCCTGAGCGACCACGCCCTGCTGGTGCCGCACACGGTCACGGCGCTGATCCAGGAAGTGCACATCGCCGCGGGGCACATGCTCTGCAAGCTGGCGGACCACTATCTTTTCGAAGCTGTGGCGGAGCTCAAGCCCTGGCTGGACCAGAAGGCCTGAGCGCGCCGCCAAGGAGAACACATGCCCATCTATGAATATCGCTGCGAGGACTGCGGCTGCGACTTCGAGGAGCTCATCTTCGGCGACAAGAAGCCCCCGTGCCCCAAGTGCGGCTCCGCAAAGACCGGCAAGCTCATGAGCGCCTGCCGCCACACCGCCGGGCACAACCCCGGCGGCTACCAGGGCAACACGGTGCCTTCCTCCGTGCCTTCGGGCGGGGGCTGCGCGGGATGTTCCGGCGGGAGCTGCTCGACGTGCAAATGACCATCACCATCGCCACGCGCGGCAGCAAGCTGGCCCTCTGGCAGGCCAACCACATCAAGTCCCTGCTGGAGACCCGGCATCCCGGCCTCACGGTGGAGCTGCTCATCCTCAAGACCCAGGGCGACAAGATTCTGGACGTCCCCCTGGCCAAGGTGGGCGGCAAGGGCCTGTTCGTGAAGGAGATCGAGGAGGCCCTGGCCGACGGGCGGGCCGACCTGGCCGTGCACTCCATGAAGGACGTGCCCGTGGAGCGCCACGAGGGCCTGGTGCTGGACGCCATCCCCCGGCGCGAGGACCACGCGGACATGCTGCTCTCGGTGCGCTACGCCAGCCTCGACGCCCTGCCCCAGGGCGCCAGCGTCGGCACCTCCAGCCTGCGCAGGCAAGCCCAACTGCTGGCCCTGCGCCCCGACCTGGACATCCGCATGCTGCGCGGCAACCTGGATACGCGCGTGAACAAGCTGCTCGAAGGCCAGTACGACGCCATCGTGGTGGCGGCCGCCGGGCTCAACCGCCTGGGCATCTCCGCGCCGCACATGGTGCGCCTGGGCCCGCCCGAGTTCCTGCCCGCCGTGGCCCAGGGGGCCCTGGGCCTGGAGCGCCGCGCCGACGACGAGCGCGTGGCCGCCCTGACCGCCTTCCTGGACCACCCCGACACCCGCGACGCCGTGCTGGCCGAGCGCGCCTTCCTGGAGCGGCTCCAGGGCGGCTGCCAGGTGCCCATCGCGGGTACCGCCAGGATGGAAGGGGACAAACTGGTCCTGACTGGGCTGGTGGCGGACCCCGAGGGCGCGACGCTCATCCGCGCGGAGCGTTCCGCCGGGCGCGGCGAGGCCGAGGCCCTGGGCCGGGCCGTGGCCGAAGAAGTTCTGGCGGGAGGAGCGGACGCCATCCTGGCGCGCATGTACGAGGCCGGGGCTCCGGCAGGAAACTGAGCCGCCCCGGGGCGGACGGAACCCGCTGGCACATGCGACCCAATCCCCTGACACGCCTGCTCTGGCTGGCGGCCATGTGCGCGACCATGGCCGTGGTCTGCGCCATGAGCTTCGTCAGCGCCTTCAACGCCCACCCGGACGAGAAGGACCACGTGGGCGCGGGCCGCTACTACATGGAATACTGGGACCCCCCGAAGGTGGGCGACGAGCGCGCCAGGGGGGCCTACAGCAATTACGGCGTCTCGTATCTCAACCAGCTGGACGCCGTGTATTTCTTCGCGGGCAAGTTCGCCAGCGTGGTGAAGCCGTTGGCCGGGAAGGACTACCTGGCCCTGCGCCTGTTCAACGTCTGCCTGCTGGGCTGGCTGATGCTGCTGTTCTGGCGGCTCTCCCCGCCGTACCGCGTCAGCTTCCTGCCGCTCTTCATCTCGCCCCAGATCTGGTACATCTTCAGTTATTTCAACGGGGACGCACTGCCGCTGGCCCTGAGCTTCCTGGCGGTGTTCCTGGCCTGCCGCCTGCTGGAGCAGACCGACGCCCTCTCCGGCTTGTCCTCAGGCACCTTCGAAGACGTGGTGGCCTCCCACGCCACCATGATGAACGTCACGGGCGGCAGTCCCGGCTCGGGCGTGCGTATGGGAACGCTGGTCAAGCTGGGTCTGGTGCTCGGGCTGCTGACCGTCTCCAAGCAGAACTATTACGTGTTCCTGGCCTTTTTCCTGTGCTTCTGGGCAGTGGCCGTCTCGGTGGCCCGGCGGCCCGCACTGGGGTTGCGCCAGGCCGCGCTGGTGCTGGCGCTGCTGGCGGGGGTTCTCGGCCTGCGCCTGGGCGTGGACGCCTGGGTGGTGGGGCACCAGGCTCCGGACGCCGTGTACAAGGCCGCCGAGCAGCTCGCAGCCGAGGACTTCAAGCCCTCCAAGCAGGCCGAGGGCAAGGGCTTCTGGGGCATGAACATGCGCGCCCAGGGGCTGACCTTCCAGGAAATGTTCACCAAGTGGAACTGGCACATCTGGACGCAGCGCACCAGCTTCGGGGTGTACGGCTACATGAAGATCTACGCCCCGCTGTTGTTCTACCGCTACATCACCTGGATGCTCTACGCCCTGCTGGCCGCCGCGCTGCTGCCCGTGCTCTTGGCCAGGCCCGCCGTTCCCGAGCCGGGCAGGGCTTCCCGGGAATCCGGGCTGACGGTCATCCCCACGCCGGACGCCCTCGCGGGCCCCGCTACGGGGCGGCTCTACCGATGGGCCCTGGCCGGGATGTTCCTGCTCTTCGCCGCGCTGACCGTGGCCCAGTCCTTCTGGCACTCCTGGACGGCGGACTTCCAGGCCCAGGGGCGCTACTTCTTCCCCATCCTGGGCATGTTGGGCAGCCTGCTGGCCTGTTTCGCCATTCCCTACCGCCGCTTCCAGCCGCTGGTCTGGGTCGTGGGGGCCTGCATGTGGGGCATGTCCATCTGGAGCTTCGTGAACGTGGGGCTGGAGCGCATCGGGCGCTGAGCCTGGAGGGGCTGAGAGGCTGGGTGGGTTGAGAGGCTAGACGATCTCGTTGATCACGTGGCCCACGATGTTCTCCTGCAGGACGTGGATCACCTGGTCGGCGGGCGGGGTGGGCACGAGCACGTGCCCGGCCGGGGCGGCGAAGAATTCGCCCGCCGGATGCGCCGTGACGGCGTCCGGCGAGTGCACCAGGCCGTCGTAGGTTGCGAAGTGGACCAGACCGTCGTTCATGTCCGGGCTCCGGGGCGAATTGCGAAAGAATGAAGGGACGGTCCCCCGTGGGGAGCCGTCCCTTTTCATATAGGACCTTCGCCCGGGTTTGTCACCCTTATGATTGGGCTCCCGCTCAGGCGTCTGAGGTGCTCACCCCGGCCTGGGCGAACGTGGCCATTTCGTTGTAGATTGCCGCCCCGGCCCGCAGCACGGTCAGGGCCAGGGCCGCCCCGGTGCCTTCGCCCAGGCGCAGGCCCAGGTCCAGCAGGGGGGATGCTCCCACGAGGCGCATGATCTTCTGGTGTCCCGGCTCGGCCGAGGCGTGGCTGAAGAAGCAGTAGTCCAGCACGGCGGGGCTGATCTTCCAGGCCGCCACGAAGGCCGCGGAGGAGATGAAGCCGTCCACCAGCACGGCCATGCGGTTGGCGGCCGCGCCCAGGATCAGGCCCGCCAGGCAGGCGATCTCGCAGCCGCCCAGCGCGGCCAGGATCTCCACGGGGTCGCCCGAGGCCAGGGCCTTGGCGTTGACCTGCATGCTCCTCTCGATCACCTGGGCCTTGCGGGCCACGCCGTCCGCGCTCAGGCCGGTGCCGGGGCCCGTGACCGCCACCGGGGCCATGCCCAGGTAGGCGCAATAGAGCGCGGTGGAAGGGGTGGTGTTGGCGATGCCCATGTCCCCTGTGCCCAGCACCCGGAAGCCGTCGGAGGCGGCCGTGTCCGCCAGGGAGGCGCCCAGCATGAGCGCCTGGAGGCATTGCTCCGTGGTCATGGCCGGGCCTTGGGCCATGTTGGCGGTGCCCTGCATGACCTTGGCCTGCACCAGCATGGGGTGCTTGGGGAACTCGCCGCCCGCGCACCCGGCGTCCACCACGCGCAGCTCCGCCCCGGCCTGGCGGGCCAGCACGTTGATGCCCGCTCCGCCGCCCACGAAGTTGAGCACCATCTGGCGGGTGACCTCCTGCGGGAAGAGGCTCACGCCCTCGGCGGCCACGCCGTGGTCGCCCGCGCAGGTGAAGATCATGGCCGGGTCGGCCTTGGGGGCCTGGCCGCCCTGGATCATGTACAGGCGGCGGGCCATCTCCTCCAGGCGCCCGAGGCTGCCCTGGGGCTTGGTCAGGTTGTCCAGGTGGGCCTGGGCCTTGGCGGCCAGGGAGGCGTCCACGGGGGCGATGCGGGCGAGCAGGGCGTCGAAGTCGCTGCGGGAAGTCATGGTCTATCCTTTGGGACCGGCACGCGCCGGGTTCGGGAAAACAAAAAATCCCTTGGCCCCGGGAAGGGGTCAAGGGATCGCCGTTGCCATAGGTCCAATCCGCGAAACAAGTCCGGCCGTCCGTCTTCAGGCTTGCGGGTCGTCCTCCGCCCGCCCTTCCCATCCCCGGGGGGACAGTGGATTGCGAGCATCGTCTCCGCTTACTGCGGCGGGACCGCCACGGATTCGCACCGTGTTCCGTAACGGCCGGAGATGGCAGGGCAAGGGCTATACGCCCGGGCCAGCGCTGTCAAGCGCGGCCGCCGCCTCAGATGGGGCAGCCGCAGGCCCCGGGGGTGTTCACCACGCGGTTCTGCCCCGTGGAGTCGAGCACCTGCTGCCAGAAGTTGGATGTGAGGTCCATGCGCTTGCGCTCCACCGTGACCAGGGGCAGGGGCACGTGGGCCGGGATGTCGTGGATCTCCGTGACCATGAGCCCGGTCTTGCCCGCCATGCCCGCATGCACGGCCATGGCCCCCAGCATGTTGCAGTGGGCCCGGTCCGAGGCGCCCGCGGGCACGGAGCGGATGATGTAGCTGGGGTCGATGTATTTTACGGTCATGGGCAGGCGGTCCTTGAAGTAGCGCTTCATCTCCTTGAGGAGCAGGCCGCAGATGTCGCCCAGGATGCGGTTGCCCGAGGCGTCCGTAAGACCGGACTCGGGCAGCAGGTGCTGGCCCGCCCCCTCGGCCACCACCACCACGGCGTGGCCCCGGCGCTTGAGCCTGGCCTCCAGCGTGGGCAGGAACCCGGCGGGGCCCTCCAGCGTGAAGGTCTGCTCGGGCACCAGCACGAAGTTGACCTCCTTGATGGCCAGGGCGGCGGCCGCCGCGATGAAGCCGGACTCTCGCCCCATGAGCTTGACCATGCCCACGCCGTAGGGCGAGCCCAGGGCCTCCACATGGGCGCAGCGGATGGCCTCCACGGCCTTCTCCACGGCGGTGTCGAAGCCGAAGGTGCAGTGGACGAAGTGGATGTCGTTGTCGATGGTCTTGGGCACGCAGACCACGGCGATCTTCAGCCCGCGCTTTGTGGTGACCGCGTTCACGGCCTGGGCCGCGCGCATGGTGCCCACGCCGCCCAGCATGAAGAGCACGCCCACGTTGAGCCGCTCCAGGGCGTCCACCACGTCCTCGGGGTTCTGCGGCCCGCGCGAGGAGCCGAGCACCGTGCCTCCGAACTCGTGGATATCGGCCACGTTGGCCGGGGTCAGCTCCATGACGTCGGGGCTGGATTTGGGGGTGAACCCCGACAGGCCGTAGCGCACGCCCAGGATGGCGGAGATGTCGTAGCCGTGGTGGGCCTCCATCACGATGGAGCGGATCACGTCGTTGGCGCCGGGGCAGATGCCCCCGCACGTCACCACCGCGCACTTGGTCTTGGGCGGGTCGAAGTAGATGTTGGCGCGCGGCCCGCCCTGCTGGAACACAGGGGAGGTGGGGTTCGCGACCCCCGGCCGGTAGGCGACATCCAGCAGAACCCCGTGATCGTCGCTGACGAAAAGGGAGCTCTTGCGCGGATTGGGAATCTTCGCGGTGCCGAGGGTGGGGATACGGGTGTCGTCGGCGGAGAGGCTGGGCCACGGCTGGCCGAAACGGTCGCATTCGTGCATGGTGGGCCTCGTCGTCGTGGTTTGGTTCTGGTTCGGTCAGTCAATACCCCGGGGTAACAACAAGATGCAAGCCAAACGCTCCACCACCTTCTTCTTCATCCCCCCCGTCCGCAAACCGGCAGGAGGCGTGGCGGTGATCTACCGCATGGCGTCCTTCCTGCACGAAGCCGGGCACGATGTGCGCCTCGCCCTGCGCGAAAAGGCGGTCTGGCGGCCCGACGCGCCCGAACTGCCGGAGGTGGATGCGGCCGGCAGCGGCGTTGGCCCGGGCGACGTGTGGGTGGTGCCCGAGGGCTGGGTCAACGGCCTAGCGCCCGGCCTCCAGGCCAAGGCGCGCTGCCTGGCCTACGTGCAGAACTGGGCCTACCTGTTCACGGGCCTGCCCCCGGGGGTGGACTGGCGCAGCCTGCCCGTGGGTCTGCTGGCCGTGTCGCGCCCGGTGGCCTGGTTCATGCGCGAGGCGCTCGGCGTGGATGCCCCCATCCTGCGTCCCGGCATCGACCTGGAGCTGTTCCGCGCCCCGGAAGCCAAGCCCGGCAAGCTCACCGTGGCCTGGATGCCCCGCAAGAACAAGGCCCTGGCCGAGCAGGTCCGCGCGGTGGTCCAGGCGCGCGGCCACACGGACCTGGAGTGGCTGGAGATCGGCGGCATGGATCAGGCCGGGGTGGCCGCCGCCCTGGGCCGCAGCCACGTCTTCCTGGCTTCGGGTTTCCCCGAGGGCTGCCCGCTTCCTCCGCTGGAGGCAATGGCCTGCGGGGCAATCCCCGTGGGCTTCGCCGGCCTGGGCGGCTGGGACTACATGCGCCAGGCCGGGGAGGGCGGCTGCCCGCCCCCGTGCCCCGTGGACGAGATGCCCTGGGGCGGCAACGGCTTCTTCGCCTACGACAACGACGTGATGGGCGCGGCCCTGGGCCTGGAGAAAGCCCTGAATCTCTGGCGCGCCGGCGGTCCGAAGCTGGCCTCGGTGCTCGGGAACTGCGCCCGCACGGCCCGCGCCTACGGGCTTGGGCCGCAGCGTCAGGCGGTACTCGATTTCTGGGCCGGGCTGCGGTAAAAGCCCCTGGCCCATGCGACGCAACACCTTCACCACCGGCCTGGCGGCGGCCTTCCTGGCCGCCAACGCATCGCTTTCCGGCATCCTGCTCTGGGACATGGGGCCGCGCGTGCGCCTGGCCGGGCTCCTCTGGGCCGTGGCCTGCGCGGCCTGCCTGCGCTGGCGGAGCCTGCCCGGATATCTGACGGCGGCCCTGGGTGCGGGGCTGGTCTTCTTCGGCTTCCAGTCCTACTCGGCCCACGCCCAGGTGCTGCACTTCCTGGTGAGCTGCCTCACGCTCTCCCTGCTGGCCCAGCCCGCAACCAACGGCTCCTGGGGGCCGCTGCGCGTCTGGGCTGCGGCCTTCGTCGCCGTGATGCTCTGCGGCGTCGTGACGCTGCCGCTGGGCGAGCTGGCGGGAGCCTGGCTCGATTTCGGCCCCCGGGCCTGGGCGCGCCTGGTGTTCTACAGCGTGGCGGACAGCAGCTTCTACGCCTTCGCGGCCATGGACCGCCTGGCGCTCTACGCCCTGTTCGCCTGGGCGCTCTCCCGCCTGAACGACGCCGGGCCGCAGGCGGCCCTGCTGCGCGGCGTGGCGGCGGGCATCCCGGCCGCGCTGGTCTTCGGGCTGGCCGAGTTCTTCCTGGCCAAGGGGCGGGCCTTTGCCATGAGCGACCGGCTCACCTCGTTGTTCCTCAATCCCGGCTGGTTCGCCGAGTACGTCTGCGTGGGATTCCCGTTCCTGCTGCTCCTGGGCAGGAGGCGCGGCAGGCCCGCCCTCTACGGGCTCCTGGCCCTGGCCCTGGCCGCCATGGTGCTGACCATGGCCCGCGCCGCCTGGCTGGTCTCCGGGCTGCTGGCCGTGGCGCTCATCGTGGCCGACACGGGCCGCTTCGACCTCTTCGTCCTGCACTACCGGCGCATGCTGCGCGGCGCGCTGCTGGGCGTGGCCGTGGTGGGCGTGGTGGGGGCGGGAGTCTACGGCTTCCTGGCGGCCACCAAGATCTCGCTGCTCAACTTCCCCCTGGCCACCATGATAAGCCAGCGCCTTGAGCTCTTCCTGGACACCCCGCGCCCCACGGTGTTCCGCAGCGGCCTGCTCGTTGGCCTGGAGGCTCCCCTGGCGGGCATGGGCTACGAAACCTACGCCTGGCACTACCGCAAGCTCATGAGCGTGGAACGGAGCGCCCTGGCCCAAACCATCCCGGCGGATGCCGAGGCCTTCGAGGCCACCCACAACCTGTACATCCAGATATTCGCCGGCGGCGGCGCGCTGGGGCTGGGCCTGTGGCTGCTGCTGGCGCTCAGGGCCGGACGGCTTTGCCTGATCCGCCACCGGCGGCGGGCCGACCCGGCCAGCCTGGCCGCGCTGCTGGCCCTGGGCAGTTTCCACCTGTTCGGCTTCTTCCAGGAGATGATCTACATCCCGGCCGTATGGCTATTGTGCTTCGGCATGCTGGCCCACTGCCTGCGCCTGGAGGACGAGGAGGGCGGCTGGCTGGCGGAGTTCACCGCCCGCAGGGGCCGCGACGTGGCCGCGCTGGCGGTGTGCCTGGCGCTGCTGGCGAACCTCTTCAACGCCGGTCAGGCGGCCACGGCCGCGCGCTACGGCCTGGGGAACTACGCGCAGGCCGACCCGGCCCGGGTGCAGGGGCTTTCAGGCCCCGAACTGGTGGAGGGGCGCACGGTGCGTTGGAGTTGCGGCGCTTCGACTTGGCCCCTTGCCGGACCGGGACCCTGGACTTATCTGGTCGGGACGCCGCACCCGGACCTGGCCGCAAGCCCGGTGAGCGTTGAGCTGCTCGCAGGCGGGCGCACGGTGGCCAGGGCGGTGCTGGACGCCTCGCCCGAACGCCAGGCCACTCTGACCATCCCGGCCGAAGCGGCCAAGGAGGGCGACCTTGTGGGCGTCCGGGTTTCCAGACAATATTTCCCGCTGCAATCCGGTATCAAGGACCACCGCGCCCTGGGCGTGTGGATCCTCGGGCCGGGCCTGTGAGCGCTAGTCCTTCGGGCGCACCGCGACGTTGCGGGCGAAGACTCGGAGCTCGTTGAGCAGGCGCATTCCCGTTTCCCGGATGCCGGAGTTACGCGTGCTGGCGCTCAGGTTCTCAAGCATCTTGAGGTCGGTTTCGAGGTAGGGGCTGGTGTAGGCCTGAGATTCGGCCAGCTTCTGACGGGCCAAGGCCCTGTCCTCGGGCTGGCGCAGCTGCGCGGCCAGGTCGGCGAGCTGGGCAAGCACGTGCGCCCGCACGGCGTAGGTCATGGCCACGGCGGTGAAATAGTTGCAGGCGTTGATGTCGCTGGTGCCGTCCGCCTCGCGGGCCAGACGGGACGACCTGTCGGCCAGCTCTTCGAAGTGGCGCTGTGAGACCTGGTAATGTTTTGGCTCCGCGTGGGCCTCGGCTGCCAGCCCGATGGCGGCGAGCGTCAGGGCCGCGGCCAGGTACAATCCGGGGCGGTGCATCGTTGTTCCCCTCATCAGTGGCGACCGTGACCGTCACTTCCGGGCGGCGGCGCCACGATGGCAAATAATTTTCGATAGATAGCAAGCTGTGGCCGGTCATTGCCGGCGGCGCGACACTAACAGGTTGCTGCGGGGGGTCAAGCCGCTGCGGCTCGCACCGTCCTGGACGGCGCAAAAATGTCGTAATGTAGGCTGGTTGGCGGTCCGCATTGATTTCAGGACCATTTTGGTATATCAAACGTCCGGGGAAGACACCGCGGACGTCGCCATGCGCAGGCTCATGCCCGGTTCGGTCCGGCATTTGCATGCAAAGCGGCAATCCCGGCCTCGTCCCCGAGCACTCGGGGCCGCAGCGGGTACCGCAACGGAGTATTGGACCATGCAACGACGTAAATTCCTCGGTGCTCTCGCCGGGCTGACCGCCGCGCTCGGCACCGGCCTCGCACCCGGAGCGATCCCCGTGCCCTCCGCCGAAGCGGCGGAGCCCCGCCTGCCCAAGGGCATGATGACCTTCACCTTCGATGACGGCATCATCACCAACTACACCAAGGCCTTCCCCATCCTGCGCAGGCGCAACCAGCTGGCGACGGTGGGCATTGTGGCCAGCAGGGTGACGTCGGGCAACAACGACTACATGGACATCCCCCAGGTGCGTGAGTTGGAGCAGGCCGGCTGGGAAGTGGCCTCCCACAGCCTGACCCACACCCGCCCCATCTCCATCCCCAGGACCTACGCCCAGGAGCGCATCCCGGGGTGGCGCCTGGACGCCAAGCGGATCGACCACTACCAGGCCCAGTACGAGTACGACCTCGTCTCCGGGATCTACCAGGACGAAATGCCCCTGGTGCCGGTGGAGAGCGCCGACCAGGTGGAGGCCACCAAAGGCTCCTACTGGTACGACAGGACCATAGCGGAACTTCACGTGCACCCCTATCGCGCATTGCCGCCCCAGTCGCTCGACATCCGCGTGGGCTCCTACCAGCGCGAACTGGAGCAGTCCCGGCGCATCCTGCGCGAGGCGGGCTTCAACGTGGACACATTCATCGCCCCCTACAACTACTGGACCGACGACGTGAAGGCCATGAGCGTGGACTACTACGCCAGGGCCTGCACCGGGCGCGACTCGGACAACCGCCCGGCCACCTTCGATCCTTACGCAATCAAGCGCTTCATGGTGCACGAGCACGACACCGTGCAGTCGCTCAGCCACATCATCAGGGACCACTGCCTGCATTATGGCGGGTGGGTGGTTCTTTGCTTCCACGGCGTTGGCGATTCCCTCGGCTGGGAACCTTATTCCCCCGAGAACCTCGACGCGCTCTGCCAGTGGCTGGCCTCCGAGAACATTCCCGTGGTCACAGTGCGTGAGGGCACGCGGATCATGCAGGAGCTTCAGCGCAAGAACGGGCAACGCACAAAAACGTTGAGCAAGAAGGAATCCTAAAAGGATGCGCAAACTCAAGGTCGTAGTCGGCGGGTATGCTGTCGGGTTTCCCCTCGGCGGTCAGGTCTGGATGCTCATGCACATGCTCAAGGGGCTCACCCGCCTTGGGCACGAGGTCATCTTCCTGGAAGACACGGCCGAATGGGCGCTACCCTTCGACCCCAACAAGGGCTATGCCTCGGCCGACTCCAGCCACGGGCGCAAGGTGCTCGCCGAGGCCATGGAGGCCATCGGTCTTGGCGGGCGCTGGGCCTACAACTCCATCTTCGAGAACAAACTCTGGGGCATGGAGCGCGACGCCTTGGAGAACTACTGCGTCAACGCGGACCTGTTCCTGAACGTCTCGGGCGTCATCCCCTTGCGCGAGCCCTACATGAAGGCCAAGGTGCGGGCCATCATCGACACGGACCCCATCTTCACGCAGTCCAAGATCGCGGGCGATGATTGGACCCGGGACTACTACAAGCGCCACGACGTCTTTTTCACCGTGGGCTGCAACATCCCCACCGGCTCAACGGGCATCGACCTCGCGGGCATCGAATACATTCCCACCCGCATGCCCGTGGTGCTTGACATGTGGCCCATGCGCGAAGCCCCCGGCCAGGCCTTCACCACCATCGGCAGCTGGGACGCCCAGGGCCGCGACATCGTGCACGAGGGCAAGCGGCTCTCCTGGCGCAAGTGCGAAAAGTACGAGCGCATCATCGACCTGCCTTCCACGCTCCCCGGCGTGGTGCTCGACCTGACCATGAGCGGCATGAAGGAGGACGCCAAGCGCTTCGCCGCCCACGGCTGGAACGTGCGCGACGCCCTGCTGCTCTCCAAGGACATTTGGGCCTACCACGACTACATCCTCGACTCGAAGGGCGAATTCACCGTGGCCAAGGAGCAGAACATCCAGCTCAAGTCGGGCTGGTTCTCGGACCGCTCCGCCACCTACCTGGCCTCCGGGCGCCCCGTGATCGTGGAGGACACCGGCTTCGGCACCTATCTGCCCGTGGGCGAGGGCCTGGTGACCTTCGACGGCGTGGATAACGCCAAGGCCGCCATCGAGAACGTGCTGTCCGACTACCCGCGCCACCGCGCGGGCGCGCGGCGCATCGCCGAGGAGTTCTTCGATGCGGACAAGGTGCTCGCCGAGCTGCTTGCCGCCTGCGGTTTCTGAGCCCGGGCCTCCGATTGTCCCAAGGCCGCGACGCCCCCGGGCGTCGCGGCTTTTTTTGTGGTTTTTCAGGGGGGAGGGAGGTTGCCTCCCTGGACAGCCCGGAAATCAGGCTTATATTGAACATGAGGCCGTCAGCCTCCAACGATAAACGGAGGGGTGAGCGAAATAAACCGTTCCAACCATACCCGCGCAGAGAGGCGCAGAGGAACTGGGGAGCAATAATTCGCACTATTAAGAGCCACACCTGAAGGTAGGTGAGCATGTCGGCAATCCGACTCCGGCGCTAAAGCTCCCCGGAAATTTCCATAAGGGCGACCATTTGATGGCCGCCCTCTTTTTTATTCGTCAGAGTCGGCGTTGCTGGTCTTCTAGACTTACCCCGGTGGTATTGATCGGCCATTTTGGCGTTGGGGGGGGCTCTGTCAGTTTGGCTTCCGCCCACGCCCGGAGCAGCGTTTCGGCCTCCCGGGGGGGCCTCAGCGCCAATGGCATCGGCGGCTCAGGCGAAAACCGAAGCAGGGGATGGCCTGCAGCGGTGGCCGCGACATCCGCCGGTTTCACCGGCAGCCCCGCCTTCCCCTGAGCAGCCTCCAGCCCTGGTTTACCGCCCCACGGCGGCTCATCTTGGCCGTCCGTAGCCCCCTTCCCCCTTGCCCGGCCCGGCCGTGGCCGCGCGGCCCCTGCCCTGAATGCCCACGCCTCGTCACCGTCGGTTCATGAACGCCTGGACGCAAACCCGCCAGGGATCGGCACCGGGCACCTTCCCGAGTCGAGTGTAAAAACTGTACTCGCGTACGCCGCGAAAAGTGAAAAAAACGTACTTTTGCGTGCGGAGGCGCAAAAATACGGCCAGAATGGCCAGTTGGCGGGTTGTTTAAGTTTGGCACGGTTGATGCTTTATGCTGTGCGTTCGTGATTGCGGCTCGCAGTGAGCAGCGGCGGACACAATAACAGTCTACAATCTGGAGTTTGAGTCATGAAACGCATTCTTGCTTGCAGTGTTGCCTGTGCCATGTTGCTGAGCGCCCCTGTTGTTTTCGCCGCCAACGACGCCGCTGCGCCTGCTGATGCGTCCAAAGTGGTGAAACAGGAGACCGCCGTGGAGGCCAAGAAGACCGTTGACGTCAAGCCGGCGGCCGCTGCGGAGAAGAAGACCGCGCTTCCTGCGGAGACCAAGGCCGCCACGCCCGACACAGCTCCGGCCAAGGCCGCGCCCGCAGCGAGCGCGAAGACCGAGGCGCCCAAGGCCCTCGAGACCAAGTCCGAAGTTCCGGCAGCCAAGGTTACGGAGACCAAGACCGTCAAGGCTGAGCCTGTGAAGGCCGAGACCCCCAAGGCCGCCAAGGCCGAGGAGACCAAGGCCGTGAAGGCGGAGCCGGCGAAGGCCCCTGAAGCCAAGGCTGCCAAGGTCGAGCCGGTGAAGGCCGAGACCCCCAAGGCCGCCAAGGCCGAGGAGACCAAGACCGTGAAGGCTGAGCCGGCGAAGGCCCCTGAGGCCAAGGTTGCCAAGACGGTGAGCGCCGCTCCCGCCGACAAGACCGCCAAGACCAACTAACGCCTGTACCCCCCGCCGGGCCGGGTTCCCTGGGAACCCGCCCGGCGGCGGGAAGGCATAAAGGGAATCGCCTGGGCCTCCGATAAGGCTGGCAAGAACAATGCATGGCACGGGAAGGCATCCCGCACGCATCACCGGGCGCACGCCCGGTTTCCCGATGGAGGCAGCTATGAAAGCCGTGAAGCTGCGCAATTACCTGCAACACATCCTCAACCCCGCACACATCTATTGCAGGCTCCGCGACCTGGGACTGGGCCGCGGCAACGCCAGAAGGATGACCAGGGTCTACGCCCGCATCTACTCCCTGACCTGGCTGGCCTGAGCCCTTCTCTTCCGTCCGAGCGCGGGCATCCTCCCCGCACCCTTGACCTTCCCCCGCATTGCCTCCAGAATGCGCCCGCACCTGACGCCCCTGCCCGGGGCTTCACGGTTTTCGAGCGCCTTTTGCGATCCCGGAGGATCTTCATGTTTGCCGGCCTTAAGATGCGTAAGGATTTCAAAGTAATCAGTTCACAAACCGCCCTCTCCGAGGCAGCCAGGATGCTTGAGCGCGAGCGCATATGGGTGGTGCTCGCCATCGACGAAGGCCGCCTGGTGGGGTATCTGCGCCGAGAGGACGTGAGCGCCGCGCTCCCGGCCCAGCCAGCCGGGGGCCGCATGGTCGAGGACAGCTTCCAGGCCCATCGGCTCACCGTGGCCATGGCCATGCGCAAGAACATCATGCCCGTGCCCCCCGAAACCGAGATCGAAGCCGCCGCGCGCATCATGCACGACAGCAGCCTTGCCGCGCTCGCGGTGGTGGACGGAAACGGCGAAGTGCTGGGCTACCTCAACCACGAGGTCATGCTCGAGGTGCTCGTGGACGACATGGGCGGGGCCAGGGGCGGCTGCCGCCTCGTGTTCGAGGCCGAGGACAGGCCCGGCGTGCTGCACGAGGTCACGGGAGTGGCCTGCAGGCGCAACGTGAACATCATTTCCACCAGCGTCTTCCAGCACGGGGGGCGCAGCATGGTCGTGCTGCGCCTTGACGGCGGAGACGACGACCGGCATGTCCGCCGGGAGATCGAGTCCCTGGGCTACAGGCTGGAGAACGCCAGGGACTTCACATCCGAATGGACGCAGGAGAGCATCCAATGAGACGAGCCACCGCATCGGTCCTGGCCCTGATTCTGGCGGCCGCCCTGGCCCTGCCCGCCCAGGCCGCCATGCGCGACGAACCCAAGGATTTCCGGGGGATTCCCTTCGGCAAGCGTTTCAACCCCGGCAACACCTTCGCTTGCGAGATGGATTCCGAGGAAGGCTTGCGCTGCACCCGCGCCAGCGACGACAAGCACCTGTGCGGCGTGCCGCTCAAGTCCCTGAACTACCTGTTCATGTACCACTACCTCTTCACTGTGGACATGGAGGTGGATGGGCAGGAGAACTTCGACAAGATCGTGCAGGAGTTGACCGCCCGCCACGGCAAACCCACTCCCCAGAGCGGAGGGACCAGCCTGATAACGGGCAGGAACGTGGACATCATGCTCTATTACGACGCCACCCGGCACACCGGTGAGGTCGGCTACGTGTTCAAGAACCTTCCTTGTCCGGTGGAGTAGCCGGCCATGCTCCGGCTGCTCGCGGGTGACAGGGTGCTCTGGGCGGCCGGGGCGCTGATCGCGTTGCTCGTCGCCGGGGCCGCGATGCTCAAGCCTTCCGCCCCGACGGTCCTCGAGGGCGGCGGCCCGCTGGCGGGCAGGCAGGCCCAGGCCGCGCCCGGTCAGGACCCGGCCCTGGCGGCGGTGGTCAACGGCACCTTCCCGGCGGTGGACGCCAAAGTGACGCTGGGACAGGCCTTCGCGGCCTACCGCTGGTTCTCGGGCGAGCCCAAGTGGCTGGCGCGCGGCGCAGGGAGCAGGCTGGTGGGCGTCACGGCCGTGCTGGAGGTCCCTGCCGCGGCAGCCAGGCTGGGCGTGGGCTCCAATGCGGCGGCCGTGCTCTACGTTGCCGAGTTCGAGGTTTCGCCGGACGGGGTGTCCTTCAAGCCGGTGCTCTCCGCGGTGGAGGTGCGCGACGCCACCAACAGGCTCCTGGCGCGTGTGCCGGACACGGATTTCGTCCAGTTGCGCAGGGTGATGCGCGGAGCGGAACCCACCCTGAACCTGCCCGGCCAGCCCAGGAAGGCGCAATGAATTCGATCCTCTGCCTTGATATCGGCAGCGGCACCCAGGACGCGCTGCTCTACCGGCCCGGCATCCCCCTGGAGAACTGCCCCAAGTTCGTGCTGCCCGCCCCGGCCCGCATGGTGGCCGCCCGCATAGCGGAGCTTACCAAGCGTGGAGTCCCTCTGCACCTGCACGGGCGCAACATGGGCGGCGGCTTCTTCAAGGCCGTGAAAGCCCACCTAGCCGCCGGGCTGGCCGTGAGCGCCCACCCCCGGGCGGCCCTGGCCCTCACGGACGATCCGCCCTCCCTGGAGCGCCACGGAATCTTCCTCAGCGACCGCTGCCCGGCCGGGCACGTGGCCGTGCACCAGGCCGACTACGATCCCGGCTTCTGGCAGGGCCTGCTGGCCCAGGCCGGGCTGGAGCCGCCTGACCTGGTGCTGGCCTGCGCGCAGGACCACGGGCACCACCCCGGGCAATCCAGCCGCATCGGACGCTTCAGGCTCTGGCAGGGCGCGCTGGAGCGCACCTCCGGCAGGCTGGAGGACATGCTCTACGCCGTGCCCCCAGCCGAGTTCACCCGCCTGGCCGAGCTCCACGACGCCACCGGCGGCGGCCCCGTCATGGACACGGGCCCGGCGGCCGCCCTGGGCGCGCTCTTCGACCCCGAGGTGCGCCGCAGCTCCGAGGAGGAGGGGGCCCTGATCGTGAACATGGGCAACAGCCACATCCTGGGGCTGCTGGTGCATCGCGGCCGCCTCCACGGCGTGTTCGAGCACCACACGGGCATGCTCCCGCCGGATGAGCTGGTGCGCCATCTGGAGCGCTTCCGCGCGGGCGAGCAGACCCACGAGGAGGTGTTCTCCTCGGGCGGGCACGGCAGCGCCGTGCGCGAGCTGCCCGCCTCCTTCCGGGCCACCTACGTCATCGGGCCGCGCCGCGCGGACATCCCCGGGCTGGAGGCCGTCCATCCCGCCCCCGGCGGGGACATGATGCTCACGGGATGCTTCGGGCTGCTCAGCGCCTGGGGGCATTCCCAGGGCGAGGCACAGGCGGGCTGAACCCAAGGATCGACCACGACGCGAAACGCCCCCGGCATTCCACATGCCGGGGGCGTTTGACGTTTTGGTGTACGTTGTGCGGGCTATTGGCGGCCGGGAGCACCGGGCAGGGGCATGTCCGGGAAGCCCGGATCCGAGGCCAGGAGCTGGCTTGTGCCCGGGGGCGTGCGCTCCCAGAAGGTTCTGTTCAGGGGCAGGCGCATGATCCAGGTGCGCTGCGGATCGCCCCAGCTGCGCACCATCAGCAGAGGGGAGCCCTCGGCGGGGATTTCGGTCATGAAGGCGGCCAGGGTCCTGGCGGAGGAGGGCTTGGAGCCGGTGCGGAAGACGGAATCGTCAGGGCCGCGGGATGTGTCCAGGCCCAGGCGCTCGAACTCCTCCAGGCTGTGGCCCTTGGAGCGGGCCAGCATGGCCTGGATGCCCTCCAGGCGCGCCGAACTGCTGCGGCCCACCGAGACGTTGGCAGAGGCCAGTTCCGGGGCCAGGAAGTGGTTGGTGTGGGTGAGCGTTCCGCCGCGCATCGACTCGCCCCGGCCCGTGGGGGCGATCTCCCGCACGGCCACGGCCCCTTCCGGGGCCACCTCCACCCAGGCTGATTTGGTGGAGTCCGCCAGCATGTATATGACGGGGGCGTGCTCCACGAACCAATCCCTGTTGGCCAGGGCCTCGCCCACGGACCCGCTGCCGCTCAACAGACGGGCCGCCAGGGCTTTCACCCGGGAGGGGACCTTGCGCTGCTCTTTGGGCACGCTCCCGGCCGTGGCGCTGACGATGGCCAGTCCCGCCTCGTTCACCCCGGCCACCAGGGTCTGCCTGCCGTCAACCAGGGCGTAGAGCCCCACGTAGGCCAAGCCCCGGTCGGGACGCACCAGCACCAGGCGCGACCAGGAGCCGGGCTCGAAATCCCGGTTCTTGGCCAGCAGGGACCCGCCGCCGGAGACATCGCCCACGGCGGACCACAGCGTGCATGCTTCTGCCCGCACCGGGGCCTGGAGCAGGGCCAGCGCCGTCAGCAGGAGCGCGCAGACCCGGAGGCGACGGCAGGCCGCCTGGACATGGATGGACAACATGAAGTCACACACCGGACGCCTCCGCGGGTCTCCAGGGGAATCCCGGAGAGTGTGGTTTGGGCCGCCGGGCGGCACAGGCGCTAACCGAAGATGCAGACGTACTGCGCCAGGCCTTCCTCCACCACCATCTCGAAGGAGGTGTTGGCCGGGATGGAGAAGGACTGCCCGGGGCCGTAGGTGCCCCATTCGTCCTCCCCGTCCACCTTGGCGCGGACTTTGCCGGCGATGATCTCCATGATCTCGGGGTCGCCGGTGGTGAACGTGTAGCTGCCGGACTGGCACACGCCCAGGGAGCGGCGCACGCCGTTCGCGTCGGTGATGGAGTGGCTGACGACCTTGCCCTGGAAGAAAACGTTGGCCAGGGCCTTGGCGTCGACGTTCTTGAAGATCTCGGGGGACTGCATTGGGGGGGCGCCTCCTGTTGGTTGAGCGGACGGTCACATGCCGCAGTTGTAGCTGATGGGGCCGAGGATATCCATGAGCAGCCTGCCCACCTTGAACTCGTGGCCCTGCAGCGGGAACTCCTCCACGAGGTCGGTTCCGAAGGCCACTTTGCCCGGCGGGAAGGAAATCCGCAAGGGTACGGTCTCCTGCACGCGCTCGTCGCAGAGGCTGGGGGTGCGGTCCGGCGCGAAGGTCCGGGTGGAGCCGTCGGGCAGCGTCACCTGCACGGTGTTCATGGGCGTGGCCACGGCCTCGACCGATCCATCGGGTGCGAAACACAGGGAGTTGCAGTCCCCGTGGATGCCCAGGACGTCCGGGTCGAAAGCCTCCAGCCTGCCGATGGGCGTGGGCACGCCGAGCATCTTCTCGGGCTCGATGGAGCGCAGCTGCCCGCCGGGGTGGAAGGCGATGCCCACCCGGACGCGCTGGCGGCCCAGCGGCGTGTCGATCTCCACAACCTCGCCGGGCCAGAGCGTCACGCTGCGTAGCTGCCCGCCGGGGTGGAACTGCACGCCCACCAGGCGCGCGGTGATCGCGCCCGCAGGGGTATCGATGGTCAGGGGCTCGCACAGGGCGGCCTCCTCCTTCTCGGTCCAGTAGCCGGAGAGCTTGCCGTTGAGCGGGAACACGCGGCGGAGGCTGCCGTCGGGGTAGAAGTTGAGCATCTCGGCCATGATCTCGCCCAGCGGGGTGGCCACGGGCGTGCGGGTCTCCAGGGCGACGGAGCGCAGGGTGCCGTCGGGATAGAACAGCAGCGGCTCCACCTTCGGCCGGCGCATGTCGTCAGTGGAGTGCTGGGGCGTGAGCCTGCCCCAGGGGGTTTCCAAAGTGTTGGGGCCTTCTGGCACGCAGGAGACCACAGCCCCCTGCGCATCGGTTTCGATATGAGTCACGGAGTTTAGGACCCCGTAGCGAGTCTCGATCTTCATGGGTGTCACCTCGCGGGCATGATCGTGCAGGTTGCGGAAAATGTCAAAATAAGCCCGGATAAGGGCTTGCGCAAGACGACGCCCGCCCCGCGAAGGGGGCCACAGGATGGCGGGGTGATAAATAGTGAAAAATCAAGCCAAAAGTACACGGTACGCGTTGAAATGCGTTTGACTTGCGGATAAGACGCTTTCATGCCGGGAAAGACGATACTCTTTGTGGCCCAAGCCCACACCATCACGCCGCTCTTCGGGCATTTTAAAGATGCCGGAATGGAGGCGGGCATTGCGGACACGCTTTCCGGCGCGCTGGCCTTCATCCGAAAGTCCCGCCCCTGCATTGTTTTCAGCCAGGCCAAGATCGGCGGGGCCTACAGCGCAGCGGCGCTTCTTGCCGCAGGACGCGACGCGGACGACTTCCCCCCCGTGATCGTCTTCACTGACCGGGGCACCGCCCAGGAGGCCCAGGCCTTCATGGAGCAGGGCGCGCGCGACTACTGGCTGGAGCCGCTGCTCTGGGAGAAGATCCTGGCCGTGCTCCCCGGCGTGGAGGCCTGCGTGGACGATGCCGACGACGCGGCGGCGCAGGCCCGGTCCGCCCATGTGGCTGCGCCCCTGGCAGCCGCCGCGGCCCTGTCCCAGACGCAGCAGAGCATGGCCCAGGCCGAAACCGCAGGCCCCGAGCGCACGCAGCCAGCCGAATCGAGACAGCCCGCGCCCTCGCGGCCCGCATCCCCCGGGGTGGTGGGGGAGCGCTTCGCCATCATCGGGGGCCACCCGGCGGTGCTGCGCGTGCTGGCCCTGGCCAGGCAGGTGGCGCGCTCCAAGGCCACGGTGCTCATCTCCGGCGAGTCCGGCACCGGCAAGGAGATGTTCGCCCGCTTCCTGCACGCCCACTCCGACCGGGCGGGCAAGCCCTTCGTTGCGCTCAACTGCGCGGCCCTGCCCGAGCACCTGCTTGAGAGCGAGCTTTTCGGCCATGAGAAGGGGGCCTTCACCGGGGCCATCGCCAAGAAGCTGGGCAAGTTCGAGCTGGCCGCCGGGGGCACCATCCTGCTCGACGAGATTTCCGAGATGGAGCTGGCCTTGCAGGCCAAGCTGCTTCGCGTGCTGCAGGAGGGCGAGTTCGACCGCGTGGGCGGCACCGAGACCGTGCGCGTGGACGTGCGCGTGCTGGCCACCACCAACCGCCGCCTGGAGCAATACGTTGAGGAAGGGAAGTTCCGCCAGGACCTCTACTACCGGCTCAACGTCATCCCGCTGAAGCTGCCGCCCCTGCGCGAGCGCGGGGAGGACATCCTGTCCCTGGCGGCCTTCTTCGTGGACAAGAACTGCAAGGCCTACGGCCTTACGCGCCTCGACTTCTCCCAGGAGGCCAGGAGCTGGCTGTTGACCTACGAGTGGCCCGGCAACGTGCGAGAACTGCAGAACCTGATGGAGCGCGCGGTGCTGCTGGCGGGCGCCGGACCCATCGAGAAGGTCCACTTCCTGCTCGAAGGGGACGAGTTCCCCCTGGCCGATGAGCCGCCCGTGACCATGGAGCGCGTGACCTCCCTGATGGAGCCCCCGGAGCCTGCCTCCCCCCTGCCGGACGACGGCGGCAGGGGCTTGCCCCCCGGCATCGTGCCCCTGGACGTGCTGGAGCGGGAGATGATCCTCAAGAGCCTGGACCAGACCTCCGGCAACAGGACCCAGGCGGCCCTGCTTTTGGGCATCTCCGTGCGCACCCTGCGCAACAAGCTCTCGGAATACCGCCAGCAGGGCATGGAAGTCCGCTAGGCTCAGCCGGAACGTTCTCCCCGCCTTTCGCCCCGATCCTCCGTTTGATTGCTTTACGGCGCCCTGCCGGTCGGACCCCATGCGCCTCAGGGCAAAGCCTCGCTAGAACCCGGCGTAGCCGTGGCTCCCGCGCGAGCGGACCCGACGCACCATCTCCAGCGCCTCCTGGGCGGTGAGCGGGCGCAGCGTCCCGTCCGTGGCTCCCTGGCCCAGGGGGCCATGCGGGCCGAGCACGGCCTCCCTGCTCAGGGTGTGCTCCTGCGCCTCCAGTCCCAGGGCGTCGGCCACCTTGCGCAGGCATGCGGACTTGACCTCCTGGCTGGCCTCGGGGGCTGCGGCCTCCTCAGCGCAGGGGTCGATGCGCATGCTGTCGATGAGTTCAGGGTGCTGGCCCAGGAAGCTGAAGAAGCGCTCCCCGAAGTCCCCCACGCACAGCCTGACCCCGAACCGCTTCAGGCGCTTGAGCTGCTCCGTGAGCCGCTCGGAGGAATCGAGCAGGCTGTGCTCGGGCACCTCAAGGCGCAGGGCGCTGCCGGGCAGGCCCACGTTCTGCAACGCCTCCTCCACGGTGTCGGGCATGTCGGAGCGGGGCACAAGGGAGCGGCCCAGGTGCATGGTCAAAGCCATGCCGCCGCATCCAGACTCCTCCCGCCAGGTGGCCAATTGGGACAGCCCTTCCGAGAGGGTGCGCTCCCAGAGTTCCCACTCCAGATTGGAATGCTTGGCGAGGTTCCACAGCTGCTTGCCGTAGATGAAGCCGCCCTGGCCGTCGTCCCAGGCGGGCACGGCCTCGAACCCTGTGAGGCTCGGCCCCTGCGCCGCGAATGTTGGCACGAACAGCGCGGTGGTGCGGCCCGCGTGCAGCGCGCTGCGCAGCCGGGCCACGTGGGTGTTCCTGGAGCGCTCCAGGGCGCGAAGGGCCTTGCAGTAGACGCGGATGCGGTCCCGTCCGGCCTGCTTGGCGGCCTGCATGGCCACGTCGGCCTGCTCGATGAGCTCCTCCGGGGTGCTCATCGAACTGGGGCCGAAGGCCAGCCCGAAACTGGCGCTGATGCCCAGGGAGAAGCCTTCCAGGTCCAGCGGTTCGCTCAGGTTGGCGCGCACCCTCTTGATGACGCGCACAGCCTCGCCCGGGCTTGTCAGGTCCTCAAGGAGTATGACGAACTCGTCGCCCCCGATGCGGGCCACGGTGTCCAGCTCGCGCAGGCCTTCCTGTACGCGCCTGCCGGTCTCCACCAGGAGGGCGTCGCCCGCGGCGTGGCCCAGGTGGTCGTTGACGAGCTTGAAGCGGTCCAGGTCCATGAAGGCGACGCAGAAGGCGGCATTCTCCTGGTTGCGGGTCCGGCGCATGCCCCGGCGGATGGCCTGCATGATGCGGTCGCGGATGAGCGTGCGGTTGGGCAGGCCGGTGAGGGCGTCGTGCAGGGTCTGGTGCTTGAGCTGCTCCTCCACGGCGCGGCGGCGTTCGATCTCGCGGCGGAGGCTTCGCCGCGAGCGCTCCAGGTCGCGCACGCGGTCCTTGAGCTGGACGTTGGCGGCGCGCCACAGGCTGTAGAGCTCCACGCTCTCCAGCAGGGCGGCCGTGTTGCGCAGCACGATGGTCACCAGCTTGAGCGGGGCGTCCTGGATGGCCTTGACCTCCTGGTCCAGCAGGCCGACGAAGATGCCCCGGATGCGCGAGGGCGTGCTCAGGGTGTGCACGAACAGCTCGCCCTTGCCGGAGTGGGGCGTGGTGAACACGGGCCCGTCCCGGTGCAGGGCCCAGGGGGCTGAGCCTGTCTCGGCCAGGTGGGCCATCTCCCGCTCGAAGAACCTCCTGCGCGACGGGGGCCAGCATTTGGCCAGGTTGAAGCCGCCGCCGGGCTCGCGAATGAGGTAGAAAGCCAGGGCCTTCATGGGCACCAGGCTCCTGACGCGCTGGGCGGAATCGGCCAGGACCTGGGCCGAGCCGTGCATGGAGCGGGACTTGGCCCCGACGCCCATGGCCGTGGCGAGCTCGAGGGCCTCCATGGTCAGGCAATAGGCCTGCTCCATGGCCTCCAGGCGCTGCTTGGGGCTGGCCCTTCGGGGCTTGCTCTCGGCCTGGCTAGACATGCTCGTCGAGCAGGATGTGCCCGATGTCGTCGAGTTGGCGCTCGCCCTGGGCTGCCGCCGCGCCGAGCGCCGAAAGAGGGATGTTCATCTGCTCCCAGGCTCCTGGGATCAGCGGCGGGCCGGCCGGCGCGCCGCTTGCGCCCATGCGCAGGGTGTGGGCCATCAGGTCGGCCAGGTGGACCAGGGCGGCGTCCTGGGTGCTGGTGCGCGGGTCGTAGGCGTGGTGATCCGCCACGGCGTGCTCCAGGGCCGGGGGGAAGCGCCAGGCCTGCAACAGCCTGGAGCCGAGCAGGGCGTGGTCGAACCCCCATGCCTCGCGTTCGGCCTCGGCCAGGGCGATGTCCCGCTCCTCGGCCAGGGCGATGGTCTGCGCCACGAGGGCCGGGTGGTTCTTGAGCATGATCAGGCGGCCCACGTCGTGCAGGAGCCCGGCCACGAAGCAGCGCTCCTCGTTGGGGTGGCCGGCGGTCACCGCCAGCAGGCGGGCCAGCACCCCGCAGGAGAGGCAGTGCTTCCAGAAGGAGCGCATGTCCAGGACGTCGCGGGGTATGTCCGAGAAGTAGCTTATCATGGAGACGCCCAGGGCCAGGCTGGTCAGACGGCTGGCTCCCACCACGGTCACCGCGCGGTCGATGGTCTCCACGGGCTCGGGGAAGCTGTAGAGCGCGGAGTTGACCAGCTTGAGCAGCTTGGCGGAGAGGGCCGTGTCCTTGCTGATGATGGAGGCCACGTAGCCGTAGGAGAAGTTTGGGTTCTTGAGCGCCTCCAGGGTCTGGGTGACCACCTGGGGCAGGGTCGCCAGCTTGGTTGAACCGCCCGTGAGCTTGGCGAGGCTCGGACGCTTGCGGGGGTCGGACGGGCGGGCCGCCGCCTCGGGAGGGGTGGGCCTGGGGGCGCTGAACGAGCCTTGCGGCGCATGTCCGGACTGGATCATCTGGATCACGGCCACCCGGGCCAGTTCCGCGGCGGCCGGATGGTCCGTGCCGCTCAGGCGCAGGCGCGCGGCGGCCTCCCGGGTGTAGGCCTGGGCGCGCTCGGGGCCGATCCGCTCGAGACGGCTGCGGTCCAGCTCGGCCTGGCTCTGGCCCTGGATGGCGACTTCCGTGACGCCCCAGAACTTGAGCGTCTGGATGGAAAGCTCGTCAAGCCCGATGCCTTCGGAGAACAGGAGGCGGCCCTGGCGGCTGCGCGCATCGGACGCGAGCACCATGCCGGGTTGCAAATCCTCGATGTAGACCGTGCCCATAGTGCTCCTGCCGTCTGCGTGTTGCGGTTCTCCGTTTGTTTCCGATAGCCCACATGGGCCTTTCATGCAAGGTCGCGCCCGAAAAGCCGGGAAGACTCGCCGGGGTTTGCAGCGGCCTGGTTTTGGCGTATCCTGCCCCGCATGGCGTCTTCCACGACCTTCAATATCCTGATGTACTCCCACGACACCTACGGGCTCGGGCACATCCGCAGGACCATGGCCATAGCGAGCCACCTGCGGCGCACCGGCGTCAACGTGCTCATCCTCACCGGCTCGCCGCTGGTGGGCCGCTTCGACTTCCCCGAAGGGGTGGACTTCGTGCGCATCCCCGGGATGATCAAGAAGACCAACGACGAGTACCTGCCCCTTTCCGTGCGCATGAGCGCGGCCCAGGCCCTGAACATCCGGCGCAACATCATCGTGGCCACGGCCAAGGCCTTCCAGCCGCACCTCTTCATCGTGGACAAGGCCCCCCTGGGGCTCAAGAAGGAGGTGCTGCCCACGCTCAAGTGGCTCAAACGCAGGCTGCCGCAGTGCCGCACCATCCTGGGCCTGCGCGACATCATGGACGACGCCGAATCCACCCGCAAGGACTGGCGCGACAAGGGCATCTACGAGGTGCTGGACCGCTTCTACTCCGAGATTTGGGTCTATGGGAACCGCGACTACTACGACCCCATCGAGGAATACGAGATCCCCGAGGCCGTGGGCGCGAAGATGTTCTTCACGGGCTACATCCCCCGCGCCCTGCCCAAGCGCGGCAAGATGCTGGAGATGCGGCAGGAGGAGCACCTGCACCAGAAGGAGCGCATGGTGCTGGTGACCACGGGCGGCGGAGGCGACGGCTACCCCTTGATGGACGCCTACCTGACCATGCTCGAAAACATGGAGAGCCCTCCCTTCCGCTCCATCCTGGTGTCCGGGCCGTTCATGCCCAAGCCCATGCGGGAGGAGGTGCACCGCCGGGCCAAGAAGCTCAAGGCGCACTTCTACCACTTCCACAGGCGCATGGAGGCGCTCATGGGCCTGGCCGACGTGGTGGTCTCCATGGGCGGCTACAACACCACCTGCGAGATCCTCTCCTTGCGCAAGCCCTCCCTGGTGGTCCCCCGGGAGGAGCCCCGGCTGGAGCAGCGCATCCGGGCCGAGGTGTTCAAGAGCCACGGCCTCATCGACTTCCTGCCCTGGGCCGAGCTGACCCCGGAGAGCCTGGGCGAGAAGGTTGGCGCGCTCATCGCCAACCCCCACTCGTGCTGCCGGGGCATAGAGGGATTCAAATTCACCGGGCTGGAGGCCATATCCTCCCGGCTGGCGGAGTTCAGGGGGCAGCATCCATGAAGCGCCCCGTCCTGGGGATGATCCTCAAAGGCTATCCGCGCATTTCCGAGACGTTCATATCCAACGAGATCGAGCTGCTGGAGGCCGAGGGCTTCAACATCCGCATCCTCTCCATGCGCCACCCCCGGGAGGACTTCACGCACGAGTCGGTCAAGCGCATCAAGGCCCCCAGGCACTACCTGCCCGAAACCATCCTGGGCAACGTGGGGAGGCTCCTGGCCGCCAACCTGCTGTGCGCCCTGCGCTCGCCCGCGCGCTACGCAGGAGCCTTCGTCGAGATGCTCAGGCGCATCGCCCACACCCGCAAGGCGACCACGGCCAAGCACCTGCTCCAGGCCGGATACCTGGCCGCGCGCGTGCTGCCCGGGTCAGGGGTCACGCACCTGCACGCGCACTTCGCGCATTCGCCCACATCCGTGGCGGTGTTCACGTCGCTGCTCACCGGGCTTCCTTACAGCTTCACCGCCCACGCCAAGGACATCTACACCCAGGACCCCGCCCGCCTGGCCGAGAAGATCGCCGGGGCCCGCTTCGTGGCCACCTGCACCGGCTACAACAAGGAATACTTGGAGAAGCTCAACCCAAGCGGCACGCCCATCCATCGGGTCTATCACGGCATCGATGTGCGCCTGTTCTCGCCGGTGGCGCACAGGCACGCAAACGGCGAAACGTTCGAGATCCTCACCGTGGCCCGGCTGACGCCGAAGAAGGGGCTGCCCACTGTGCTGCGCGCCGTGGCGGAACTGGTGCGGCGCGGCCACCCTGTGCGCCACGCCATCATAGGCACCGGCGAGGAGAAAGAGGCCCTCCAGGCCCTGGCCGGGGAGCTGGGCATCTCTGACGCCGTCGAGTGGCTGGGCGTCCAGGCCCACGAGGTGGTGGTGGAGCGCATGAGCCGGGCGGACCTGTTCCTGCTGGGCTGTGAGGTCAGCGGCAACGGCGACCGCGACGGCATCCCCAACGTGCTGGTCGAGGCCATGGCCATGGGCCTGCCCGTGGCGGCCACGGCCGTCTCGGCCATCCCGGAGCTCATCGTGGACGGCGAGCACGGGCTGCTCGTCCCGCCCAGGGACCACCTGGCCCTGGCCGGCGCGGCCGAGCGCCTGCTCACCGACGAGGCGCTGCGGGCCAGGGTGATCCCCGCCGCGCTGGATCAGGTGCGCTCGAACTTCGACAACCGCAGGCTCGTGGGCGAGCTGGCCGCGATCTTCCGCGCCGCCATGTCATGAAGGTCGCCTTCTATTCCCCGTTCAAGCCCCTGGACCACCCCCGGCCCTCCGGCGACCAGACCACGGCCCTGGGCCTGACCGCGCACCTGCGCGCCAAGGGCCACGCCGTGGAGGTGGCCAGCCGCTTCCGGGCCCGCCACCTGGCGGAGAAGCCCTGGCTCTGGCCCCAAGCGCTCTGGGAGGCCTGGCGCGCCGGGAGCCCTGTTGCGGGGGCCGGGCGGGCGGACGTCTGGCTGACGCACCACGCCTATTACAAATCCCCCGACGTGATCGGGCCGTGGGCCTCGCGGCGCATGGGCGCGCCCTACGCGGTGTTCCAGGGCATCTATTCCACCAAGCGGCGCAAGAGCCTCTCCACCCGGCTGGGCTTCGAGCTCAACCGCCGCTCCCTGCTGGCGGCGGACGTGGTGTTCTCCAACCGCAGCCTGGACGTGGAGAACCTGCGCCGCCTGCTGCCCGAGGACAGAATCGTCTACGTGGCCCCGGGCATCGACCCCGACGCCTTCCGGCGCGACCCGGACGCGGGCGCGGCCCTGCGTCGGGAGCTGGGCGAGGCTCAGGGCGAGGGCCGCAGGCCCGTGATCGCCTGCGTGGCCATGATGCGCGACGACGTGAAGGCCCAGGGCCTGCGCTACCTCATCACCCGCCTGGGCCGGCTGGCCCGCCAGGAACGCGACTTCCTGCTGCTGCTCGCCGGAGACGGCGAGACCCGCCCCGAAATGGAGGCCCTGGCCCGGGAGCACCTCCCCGGCCGTTCGGCCTTCGTGGGGCAGGTGCCGCGCGGGGAGCTGGCCCGGATCTACAGCGCGGCGGACCTGTTCGTCTTTCCCGGCATCCGGGAGAGCCTGGGCATGGTCTACCTTGAAGCCCAGGCCGCAGGCTTGCCCGTGGTGGCCTTCGACAACGGAGGCATCCCCGAGGTTGTCGCCCACGGGGAGACGGGCCTGCTGACCCCGCCCTTCGATGACGAGGCCTTTCTGGGCGCGGTGGCCCGCCTGCTGGACGACGCCGCTCTGCGCCGGGGCATGGGCGCCGCCGCCGCGCTGCGCGTGCGCGAGCGTCACGACGCCCGCCGCAATTTCGACGTGGTGGAGGAGCGCCTGCGCCTGCTGGTGGAGGAGCGCCGTCACCCCCGCTATCCGGGGGGCAGGGCGTGAGCGCGCTCATCGCCCTGGTGCGCCACGGCCGCACAAGCTGGAACGAGGAGCGCCGCATCCAGGGCCGGGCCGACTCCCCCCTTACGGATGAGGGTGCTCGCGAAGTGGCAGCCTGGCCCGAGATACTCCGGGTCTACGGTTTTTCCGCGCTCTATTCGAGCCCCATCGGGCGCGCCGCGCTCACCGCCGATGCCCTCGGCCGTGGGCTTGGGTTGCCCGTGCGCACGGAGTCCGGCCTCGCGGAGCAGGAATTCGGCTCCTGGACCGGGCTCACAGTGCCCGAGCTGCGCGCGGCCGGGCTGCTCGCCCCGCAGGAGGCCGTGGGCTGGGCTTTCACCCCGCCCGGCGGGGAGGCGCGCGCCGAGGTGCTGGCCCGCTCCTGGGAGGCCCTGACGCGTCTGGCCCGGGCGCACGAGGGCCAGTCCATCCTGGCCGTGACCCACGAGGGCGTGGTTCGCGCCGTGCTGTACGCCCTGCTCGGACGGGACTACCTGCCCTCGGAGCCCAAAATCCTCGCCCCGCGCGCCCTGCATCTGCTGCGCGCCGAGGGCGGCTGCCTGGCCATCGAGGCCATGAATCTGCCGCTATGACCATTGTTTTCTACTGCCAGCACGTGCTCGGCCTGGGGCACTACATGCGCAGCCTGGCCATCGTGCGCGCCCTGGCGCCGCACCGGGTGGTGTTCGTCACGGGCGGGCCGGACGTTCCGGCCGGACTCGGCCCCCACGTTGTTCACGAGCGGCTGCCCGTGCTCAGCATGGACGAGGACTTCTCCCAGATGCTGGTCCAGGGCGATATCGAGGTCACCAAGATTACGCGCCGCGAGCGCCTGCTGGCCATCCTGGAGCGTGAGCGCCCTGACGCCTTCGTGGTTGAGCTGTATCCGTTCGGCAGGCGGGCCTTCGAGTTCGAGCTGGTCCCGGCGCTCCAAGCCATCCGGGAAGGCGCCTTCGGCAGGCCCCGAGTGCTGTGCAGCCTGCGCGACATCCTGGTGGAGAAGGCCGACCCCGAGAAATACCAGGGCCGCGTGCTCAAGCGCCTCGCGGAGTTCTTCGACGGGCTGCTGGTGCACTCCGACCCGGCGCTCTTCCCCCTGGAGGAGACCTTCCCCCGCGCCCGCGAGATCGCCGTGCCAGTGGAGTACACCGGGTTCGTGGTGGAGCGGCCCGCTCCCGGAGCCAGGGAGCGCGTACGCGCGGAAATGGGCCTGAAGGATGGGGATGCGCTCATCGTAGCCAGCGCCGGGGGCGGCAAGGTCGGCTCCGAGCTGCTGTTCGCGGCCGTGGCCGCCTACCCGCTGCTGGAGATTTCGCCGGAACCGCGCCTGGAGGTTTTCAGCGGACCGTTCCTTGACGAAACGGTCTATAAGCGGTTAGGGGCCGATGCCTGCCCGCACGCTGGCATACGGGTGTCCCGGTTCGCCGGGAACTTCCCCGACCTCCTGGCCGCAGCCGACGCCTCCCTGTCGCTGGCCGGATACAACACGACGATGAACGTCCTCGCCGCGGGTGTCCCCGCGCTGGTCTGGCCCTTCGCCCAGAACCGCGAACAATCCATGCGCGCGCTGCGGCTGCAGTCCATGGGCGCGCTGGGAGTGCTCGAGCAAGCCGACCTGGAGCCCGCCCGGCTGGCCCGGCTTGTTGAGGCCCTGGCCCGCAGGGGCCGCCCCGAAGGGGGCTGCCCGGTGCGCCTGGACGGCGCGGAGCGGGCGGCGCGGCTGATCGTCCACGGACAACGGCGGCTGTAACATTCTAACCAACGGCATTTCAGGTTTCCATGATCGTCTCCAACAACGTATCCCCCCTCTGGCTGGCCTTCCCCGACAACTACCGCACCCGGCTGATCCAGGCCGCCGAGCTGGGTCTGTCCCAGGCTCCTGGCGGCCGCGCCCAGGTGTTCTTCCGCGCCGACGACGTGGCCGTGCCCGGCAACAGTTTCACCAAGATGGTGCGCATCTTCCGCGAAGGCGGCGCGCCCCTGTGCATGGCCACGGTGCCCTCCTGGCTGACGGTGAGCCGTTGGCAGGCCCTGCTCAAGGAGGCCCGCGAGGTCGAGCTGTTCTGCTGGTGCCAGCACGGCTGGAGGCACATGAATTTCGAGCCCGCCGGGCAGAAGAAGCGCGAGTTCGGCCAGGCCCGCCCGGCCAAGGACAAGCGCCTGGACCTGACCAAGGGCTTCAAGCGCCTGGGCGAGATCATGGAGCAGCGCTTCACGCCGGTGTTCAGCCCGCCCTGGAACCGCTGCGACGGCGAATCCATGGCCGCCATGCCCGCCATCGGCTTCAGGGGGCTTTCGCGCACCGTTGGGGCCGGCCCCAATCCGCCCGAGGGCCTGCCGGACTTCCCCGTGCGCATGGACCTGCACACCCGCAAGGAGCCCGATCCCGAGGCATCCCTCGACATCATGCTGGATGAAATGCGCCAGGGCCTGGCCAGCGGCCGCCTGGGCGTCATGCTGCACCACCAGCGCATGAACGACGCCGCAGGCGTCTTCCTGGCCGCCCTCATCAAGGAGCTGGGCGCGTTGCGGGTGGAGTTCACCGATTTCAGGCGGCTGCTGGCCGCCAGCTAAGACCTCGCCGCCCGGAGCTCTGAAGGCTTCCGCCAGGAGCGCGAAGCCATGAAGGATTCCAAAGGAACGAAGTTCCTTTGGCGGGAGAGTGCGGAGAGAGCGGAGCCCTCTTTGCCCGCCGGAGGCATTGTCCCCTGGCCTGTGGTTTTACGCGCTGACAGCCTCCGGCGGCCAAGGGGCGTTCCTCCCCTTGGAACCCCAAACAGGAGCCCCTCATGCGAAACGCCTTCATCCTCGTGGCCTTCGTGGCCGGGGCCCTGGTTCCCATCCAGGCCGGGCTCAACATCCAGCTTCGCAAGGTCCTGGGCGACCCTGTCCAGGCTTCCTTCATCTCCTTCCTGGTGGGCACGCTGGCGCTTGGCGTCTACAGCCTGGCGGCCAGGCACACCTGGCCCTCGCTTACGGAGATGGCTTCCACGCCGCTGTGGCTCTGGACGGGCGGGCTGATGGGCGCGGCGTTCGTCACGGCCACCATCCTGGTCGGCCCCAAGCTGGGGGCCGCCTCCATGACGGCCTTCATGCTCATGGGCCAGCTGGTGGCCTCCGTGGTGCTGGACCACTACGCCCTGGTGGGCTACCCGGAGCACCCCGTGAGCTGGGCGCGCATGGCGGGCGTGGCATTGCTGGCCCTGGGGGCCTGGATGATCAAAGCGTTCTGACCTGGAGCACTATCAGCGCCGCTCGAACAGGGCGTCTGCCGCGGTCAGGTTCTCATCCTCGTCGAACCAGGGGCGGTAGAGCCCCCGCACCCTGAACCCCCGGGATTCCATCCAGGCGAGGAGCTCGCCCCCCAGGGGCTGGCCTTTGTACATCCCCGCGAAGGACACCTCGCACAGCACCCCACGCACCCCCCCCAGCAGGCCTTCCGCGCCGCGCAGGGCCTCCAGTTCGTAACCCTGCAGGTCAAGCTTGATGAGCTGCGGCGCCTCGCGCAGGTCCTGATCCAGGCGCACCACGTCCACCTCGATCCGCCGGGCAACGTTCATGGGCTTGTCGGGATGCTTTTGCAGGATGGCGTCCGGTTCAAGCAGGGATGAACATGTGGCGCTTTCCAGCTCGTTGATGACCAGACGGGCGGGCGCGGAGCCCAATGCGGCCTCGCGCAGGCGCACGCGGCTGTCGCCCTGGAAGCGCTTGGCCAGCTTGCGCGCCAGGCGGGGCAACGGCTCGTAGGCCACCACGGTGCTTTGCGGGAGCAACTCCAGCAAGCGGGCCACGGTGCGGCCCTTGTTGGCGCCGCCGTCAACCACCAGGGGGCGGGCGGAGCCGGCCAGGGCGGCAAGGGCGGGGAAGGGGTCCTCGACGGGAAACAGGGGCCAGGTCATGCTGTTCATGGCGGAGGAGAGTAGATGCCTCGGGGCCTCTGAGCAAGTGGAGCGGGAAAATTCGATTTCGATATTGACATTGAGAATCGTTTTCAATAAATCATGGCCAACGGGGCGCGGAATGGGAGATGTTCGCAGGCGCACGCCGGGATAGCCCTCCGCCCCAGCAGTCGAGCAGGAGTACGCCATGACCACCAGATCATCCATCGGCTCTTCGGAGCGTCCTCGGGATATGTTCTCAAGCATCCTCAGGCCCCTGGCCCAGGCCCAGACAGAGGGCTGCGGCTGCGGCGGCGGGTGCCGGGCCAAGGCCATGACCCGCCTGAACCGCGAGGGCATGGAGGCCTGCCAGGCGGGAGACTTCGCCGGTGCGGACCGGATGCTCACCCAGGCGATAGGCATGGCCCGCAAGGCCGGGGTGGCCATGTACGAGGCCAAGATGCGCAATAACCTGGGCCTGGTTCATCTGCTGGCCAGCCGCCCTGACGAGGCCCGGCGAGAGTTCGGCGCGGCGCTTGATCTGGTGGCGGGCAAGCTCGGGCGCGAGAACCAGCTCTACAAGAAGATCGAAGGCAACATGAGCCGCACCCAGGCCGCCTGAGGGCCGTAGAAAGTTCCTTCCCACCGCCTTGCCGTAGGCCGGGCCTCGCGTAAGCCGTATGCGCGGGGCCCGGCCGAACTCTTTTGGAAAAAGGGCAATTCGCCCGGATCAACCCGGCGGATTGGAGCGTTCCGGGTGGCCCCTTTGGGCGCGCTGCACGCTCATGACGAAACAGGCCACGTTGTCCTTCTGTTCGAAGGTCAGCGACCCGCCCATGGTGCGCAGCAGCCTGTGGCAGAAGGGCAGCCCGATGGTTTCGCCGCCCTCGTCGAAGGGCAGGAAGACCTTGTCCACGTCGGGCACGGGGGCGGTCTGCCCGCCGCAGACCTCCAGGTGCAGGAAACGTTCGCTCTCGAAGGTGCGCAGCCACATGCCGCCCTTGGGGGGCAGGTTGGCCAGGGTTGAGCGGATCAGGTTGATGACCACCTGGGTGAGCAGCTCCGCGTCCTCCTCCACGGTGGCCGAGGCGATGTCCTTGAGGAATCTGGGCGCGACGCCGTTGGCCTCCAGCTCGGGGGAGAGCAGCTCCAGGCATTTTCCCGCGATGGCCCCCAGGTCGCAGGCTTCGCGGTGAAGCGTCACCGGGCTCAGATAGTCCCGGATGCGGTCCAGGATGCGCTCCAGGCGCTGGGCCTCGTCCAGGATCACCTGGGCCTCGGCCGAATCGGGCAGGTTCTTGACCAACCTGCGCGCATACCCGGCGATGGAGACCAGCGGGTTGCGTATCTCGTGGGCCACCTCGGCGGAGATTGCTCCCAGCGTCTTCACCTTCTCCTTCTGCACCAGGTATTTCTCCAGCATCAGCCGGTCGGTGATGTCGAGCACGACGCCCTCCACCTGTGGGCGTTCGCACGTCGTGCCGCAGGCCGGAGACGGGATGCTCTTGATGATGCCGTGCACCACCCGGCCTGACTTGCGCAGCATCCGGCAGGTCTTGGAAAAGGCGTAGGAGCTGTCCCGCAGGCGTTGCTCCAGGCTGCCCCGCACGCGCTCGCGGTCTTCAGGGTGGATGCGCTCCAGGAACCATCCCGCCTGGCTGCGGGCCTCCTCGGGGGTGAAGCCCAGCATGCCCGTGCAGGCGCTGTTCACGAACTGCACGTCGAGCCGGTCGTCCAGGCTGAAGATCATCAGCGGGATGTTGTGCACCAGGTTGGAGTAGCGGGCCTCGGCCCTGCGCACCTGCATGGTCAGGTCCCGTCGCTCCAGCACGACGGACACGGCGTGTGCCAGCAGTTCGAAACTCTCGATGGGCTTGATGATGTAGTCCCAGGCGCCGAGGCGGAAGGCGTGGATGGCGTCCTGGATGTCGGCCCGGCCGGAGATCACGATCACCGGGGTGTCGTTGCCGAGGCGGCGCTTCTCCTCAAGGAAGGCCAAGCCGTCCATCACGGGCATGCGCAGGTCGAGCAGAACGAGATCGGGCTTGGAGGAGGTGAGCGCCACCAGGCCCTCGATGCCGCTGCCCGCTTCCACGGCCGTGTATCCCGCGTCCTCTATCCAGGCCACAAGGGTGCTGCGAACGGCGATGTCGTCGTCCACGGTGAGGATGGTCTTCCCAGGAGGCGCTTGGGTGCCCGTGCCGGGCTCAGCCTGATTCATGCATCCCATTTATTATGGATGGCGGCTTTTCGGCAAGGGAAAGCCGGTCAGCGGGGTGCGATTCCCTGTTCCCGTCGGCCGATGATCCGCGGAGGCCACCAGCACATGACATTTTCTGTAAAGCGCGGATTTGGACAGAAAAGGGGAGAGCGTTGTTTTCGGACTGTTTTTCGATGCTCGCCGTTCGTCCGGATGCTTCGTTTACAGATTTGTAATGCCAGAAGGCCGAGCGCGTCGCCGATGATCAGCGTGTCGCGTTCCGAATCAGGGCCGGACGTTGTGAGGCATTTTTCAGCTGTTTGTTTCAAGTGCCTGTTATTCAATGCTAAAATTGTCTCGGTCGGTGCTTGGTTTGATGGGGCGGGCTCGTCGCGGTCAGGTGGAGCGAATTTTGTCATTCAGTCCTAGGCGGCCAGGCCCACTCTGCGGCTGTTGACTGGAAATGGTTTCCAATGTGCAAAAATGATATATTCAAGGCGGGCGTAGGGCGCCTGGCGCTCGTTTCCCTGTGGGGCGGGCACAATGAACGTATTATCTAATTACATGATATAAATATATAAAATTTTGGGCATGGCAAGGTGCTCGGGCAAGGCGGGTGTCAGGATCGTGAGTGGCGCGGCGGTGTCGACCCTGGACAAACAATTTTGAATGAATAATTTGTGCGTGCCTCGGAATGAAAAAAACTTGCAAAAGTGTAAAAACTGCTCTAGTCATGGGGCCGTGCAGCCGACCGGGCAGAACAGGCAGGAGCGCCCGGTAGGAAAACGGCCAGCGCAGGTCCCCGGCAGGACAGCCCTGCCGGGGGGCCACCCACGAAAACAGGAGGACATCTATATGAACGCGGCGGACACTGCATTTATCCTCGTATCGGCAGCCCTGGTGTTGCTCATGACCCCGGGCCTTGGTCTGTTCTACGGCGGCATGGTCCGCTCCAAAAACGTTCTGGCCACCCTGATGCACAGCTACGTGCTCATCGGCCTGATCTCCATCGAATGGGCCATCATCGGTTACTCGATGGCCTTCGGCTCCGACATCGGCGGCCTGGTGGGCGGCCTGGACTACCTCAACCTGGCGGGCATGGATAAGCCCAACGAACTCGCCAAGACCGTACCTCATCTGGCCTTCATGGCGTTCCAGATGATGTTCGCGGTCATCACCCCGGCGCTCATCTCCGGCGCGTTCGCCGAACGCATCAAGTTCAGCGCCTTCCTGATCTTCAGCATCATCTGGGCGATCTGCATCTACAACCCCCTGGCCCACTGGGTCTGGGGCGGCGGTTGGCTGGCCGGCCTGGGCGCGCTCGACTTCGCCGGCGGCGCGGTCGTGCACATGAGCTCCGGCGCTTCCGCCCTGGCCTTCGTGCTCTTCCTCGGCAAGCGTAAGAACTACGGCCGTGAGCCCTTCATCCCCCACAACCTGCCCATGACCATCCTCGGCGCCGGCATCCTGTGGTTCGGCTGGTTCGGCTTCAACGCGGGCAGCGCCCTCTCCGCCGGCGACCTGGCCTCCTCGGCCTTCGTCACCACGCACCTGGCCGCCTCCGCCGCCTCCCTCTCCTGGATCCTGGCCGAGTGGGTGCATCGCGGCAAGCCCACCACCCTGGGCCTGGCCTCCGGCGCCGTGGCCGGCCTGGTCGCCATCACCCCGGCCGCCGGCTTCGTCACCCCCATGGCTTCCATCATCATCGGCCTGGTGGGCGGCGTGGTCTGCTACCTGGGCGTGAACCTCAAGCACATGTTCAAGTACGACGACGCCCTGGACGTGGTGGGCGTGCACGGCCTGGGCGGCACCTGGGGCGCGCTGGCCACCGGCCTGTTCGCCACCAAGGCCGTGAACGACGCCGGCAACGACGGCCTGCTCTACGGCAACGCCGAGCTGCTCTGGAGCCAGTTCGTCTCCGTGGTCGCCACCTGGGGCTTCTGCTTCCTCGGCACCCTGGTCATCCTGTTCGTGGTCAACATGATCGTGAAGGTGCGCGTCGACGAGCAGGACGAGGACAAGGGCCTGGACGTGAGCCAGCACGGCGAAACCGGCTATCAGAACTAAGGAGCGACCCCCATGCGCAAGATCGAAATCATCACCCGGCCCTACAAGCTGGAAGACATCAAGAAGGCACTCACCGACGCGGGCGTGAAAGGCATGACCGTCTCCGAGGTCAAGGGCTTCGGCCGCCAGCGCGGGCACAAGGAAATCTACCGCGGCGCCGAGTACCAGGTGGACTTCGTACCCAAGATCAAGATAGAGTTGGTCATCGACCAGGCCATCGTCCCCGCGGTGCTCAAGGCCGTGGAAGGCGCCGCCCGCACGGGCGAGGTGGGAGACGGCAAGATCTTCATCAGCCCCGTTGAAGAAGTTGTGCGCATCCGCACCGGCGAAACGGGCAAAGACGCCATCTAACCGAACCAACGCAAGAAAGGGGCCGGACAACCGGCCCCTTTTTTTATTTATATGGCAATAAGCACACCCAGCGCCTTCGACACGCTCAAGCGCGACCGCCAGGACATCCTGGCCCAGCCCGACGCCACCCTCAGCCGCAGGCTCAGCGAAGCCTTCGACGCCTATTTCAGGGCCCGCGTGGGGGAGGTCCCCCCCCAGCGCACACCTTACGCGGTCATGGCCGTGGGCGGGTACGGGCGCTCGGAGCTTTGCCCCCGCTCGGACATCGACGTGCTCATCCTCTATAAGAAGTCCGTCCCCGGCGAGGCCAAGGAGCTCTCCCAGGGTGTCTTCTTTCCCCTGTGGGACCTGGGGCTGGAGCTTGGCCACGGGGTGCGCTCCATATCGGACTGCATCGACCTCTCCCGCAAGGACTGGCAGGTCTTCGCATCCCTTTTGGATGTGCGCCTCCTGGCCGGTGACGCTGGCGTGTTCGAGGAGTTCGTGGCCCGGCGCGACAAGAAGCTGCTCCCCGGTGCGGGCAGGAATTTCAAGCTGTGGCTTGAAAGGCAGAACGCAAGCCGGTCATCCACCTACGGCGACGCCTCCGGCATGCTGGAGCCGAACCTGAAGGAGGGCATGGGCGGCCTGCGCGACGTGCATCAGGTGCGCTGGCTGGACTTTCTCTCCCGGCGCGAGGGCGAAGGCCTGCCCCAGGACGACCTGGACGTGCTGAACGCCCATATGCGTTTCCTGCTCACGGTGCGCAACCACCTGCACCTGCTCGAGAGCCACAAGACCGACCGCCTGGGCCTGGACGCCCAGCGCGAGCTGGCGGGGCGTCTCGGCTTCGAGGCCTCCGGCGAGATCCTGGCCGTGGAGGCCTTCATGGCCGAGCTGCACAGGGTCATGGCCGAGATTCGCACCCTGCACCGGGCCTCCTGGCCGCTCCTGGCCATGGAGCCCGGCCGCAAACGCGCGGCCCAGGTGTCCCTGGGCGGCTGCGCCGTGCTGGGCCAGGAGGGCCTGGGCTTCGACCTCCCCCCGGGCAGACATGTGAGCCCCGAGCAGATCGTGGAGCTCTTCGGCTACGCCCTGAGGCACGGCAAGGCCATGTCCCTGGCGGCGAGGCGGGCCATCGAGGCCGGGCTGCCCGACCTCGCCAGCTTCGCGGCCACGGCCGAGGGCGCGGCCCACGCCCGCGACCTGCTGACCCGGGCCATGCTCCATCCCGGCAGCGAGGCCGCCCTGACCGACATGGTGGAGACGGGCGTGCTCGGGGCGCTGCTGCCCGAGTTCGCCCGCGTGCGCGACATGGTGCAGTACGACGTGTTCCACATCCATCCAGTGGGGCGCCACACCCTGGAGACCATCTTCGAGATCAAGCGCCTGGCCGACCCCGACAGCCCCTACCACGCCCACTACGCGGCCCTGCCGCACCCCGAGCGGCTCTACTGGGGTGCGCTCTGCCACGACATAGGCAAGGGCCTGGGCGGGGCCCACTCCGAGAAGGGCGCGGACATCGTGCGCGAGCTGCTCGACCGGCTGGGCATGGGGGACGAGGCCCTCTCGGATGTATGCTTCCTGGTGCTCAGGCACCTGATGCTCGCCGACACGGCCTTCCGGCGCGACATCTCGGACCGCGACATCCTGGCCGAGTGCGCCCAGCGCACGGGCACGGTGCAACGTCTGGACATGCTCCTGCTGCTCACCGTGGCCGACTCCCGGGCCACCGGCCCCTCGGCCTGGAACGACTGGAAGGCCAGCCTGCTGGGCGAGCTGTACGGCAAGGTGCGAGCGGTGCTCACGGGCGGGAAGCTCTTCGATCCGTCCGACGCCCAGCACATGATGGTCCTGCGCGACCACCTGCACGACAAGGCCCGGGGCCTCTTCAATTCAGAGCGCCTGGAGGCCTGCCTGGACGCCATGCCCCCGCGCTACCTGCTCAGCCGCAAGCCGGAGAACATACTGGGCGACCTGGCCCTGGTGTCCCAGCTCGAAGCCGACCTGGAGGAGGATTTCAGGCAGCGGCCCTCCAGCGTGGCCGGGCGCGGCGTGGCCGCGGTGGAGACGATACCCTATCCCGGCGGCGACGGCTGGAAAGTGACCCTGGCCGCACGGCACCAACCCTCGCTCTTCGCCACGGTGGCGGGCGTGCTGGCCCTGCACGACGTGAACATCCGCTCCGCCGAGTTCTTCCTCTGGAGCGACTCCACGGAGCTGCACGCCTACCAGACCTCCAATCCGCCGGACACGCTCTATCCCGACGAACTCTGGGCCAGGGTGCGCCGGGCGGTCCGCTACGCACTCACGGGCAAGCTCTCGCTTGATTACCGCATCCAACAGAAGCGGGCCTCGCCCCTGACCCCCCGCCAGCCGGATATGGGCATCACCCCCGGTGTGGTGGTGGACAACGAAGGCTCGGACTACTTCACCATCATCCAGGTGCGCGCGGGAGACCGCATCGGCCTGCTCTACGACATCGCCGTGGTTCTGGATTCGCTCGGCCTGGACGTGCGCATGGCCAAGATCGACACCCAGGGCCTGGACGTGTTCGACGTGTTCTTCGTGCGCGGGGAGAAGGGCCGCAAGGTCACGGAAGGGTCCCGGCTGGAGGAGATCCGGCTGGCGCTATTAGCAGCGGTCGCGTAAGGGCGGTCTCGCCGGAGCGGACGGCTCCGGGGGAAGGCGGTTCGGCCCGGGGAGGGTGCATGCCCAAAGCCCCGTTCCCAAGCGCCTGAACAAGCAGGGCCGCCCCTTGCGGAGCGGCCCTGGCAATATGACGTTGGGCCGCCCGCGGGCGGCCCATGGCAGTGGTCGCCTTACGCGGCCTGTTTCTTTTCCCAGTCGCGCAGGGCGATCTTGAGAGCGCCAACCACAAAGGTGTCGCAGTCGTACTTGGGGTTGACCTTTTCAAGGTTGCTGCAAAGTTCCTCGTTGGTGATGGGGTAGGCGTCGTAGATCGACTTGCCCTTGACCATCTTGACCAGGGTGGTCAGGCAGGCGCGGCTGTAGCGGCAGCCGTCGACCTGGCCGCCGGCGTCGACAATGATTTCATCGACGATCAGAAGCTGCATGCGGATGGACTTCTTGCAAGTCGTGCAGCCGTGTACGCCTTCGCAATTGTAGTTATCGAGCAAACGAAGTTCGCTGGAACAGGAGTTCCCGTGGACAGTGTCCATAGAAGACCTCATAGTATGTGGAAAATAGTTCTGAATATGCCGCCGTCGCGCTGATCGCATGAACAGCGGCACGACAACGCATGCCCGGAGGGGATGGGGTAAATGATCCGGTGCGGAATGCGTCGCCGTCGCCTCAACCACTGCCGAGGCCGAAATACGACCGAGCGGCGCAGATCGTCAACAAAAAAAGTGGTTACTGTGCGATTATTTTCACAAGCCACGTGCGGGCCGATATCGGCAAAAGCCGGATAACCTGCCGAAAAGGCGCAGATTCCTCCTGTCCGGGTATGGCAAGATAGCTAAGGGCGGGTTGGGTGCGCGGATGGCCGCCGCCGGGGCCGGCGGGGGCAGGGGGGCGGCAACAGGGCGTTATTCCGGGGTATTCCGGTTTCAGGGCTGGGGGGCGTCCCTCTCGCAGGCAGGCCTCCGGCAAGTTGGGGCATTGTTAAGGGTTGCCATACCGCTCCCTCGGTCATAATGGCAGTCAGACGCCAAGGCAACGAATGTGACATCCTCCCCCGATACATACGTCTGCGCGCAATGCGCCAGCCTCGGACCCACCTGCTGCAGGCTCGAACCCGGCCAGGAGGATCTGTGCTTCCCCGTCTCCGAGCTTGAGCGCCAGCGCATCGTGGACGCCGCCCCCCAGATGGGGGGGCTCACCGGAGCGCCCAACACGGCGCCCTTCCTGGCGCACATGATGCGGCTCTTTCCACGGGACAGGGCCCATATGGCCTCCCTGTTTCCATCGCACGGGGGGCACCTGCGCCTGGCCACCAGGCCCGACGGCGGCTGCTCCTTCCTTGCGGCTGAGGGCTGCATCCTGCCGCGGGAGGTGCGTCCTTATTATTGCCGTCTGTTCCCGTTTTGGGTATCGGCAGGGGCCGTCGCCGCCTTCGACGCCTCGGGCTGCCTGGCCTGCAAGCGCAGCAAGGGCGTGCGAGAGCTCCTGGCCCAACTGGGCATGAGCCATGCCATGGTCCTTGACTTGCATGGGCGGATGCGCCTGGCCTGGGGAATGACCCCCTTCGAAGACGGCGAACTGCTCGCAAGGCTGAAGGATAGAGTGGGGAAAAATGCGTAAAGCACTGTTGATATTTGCGATTCTTATCGTTCTTGGCATCCTTGGCGCTGGCCTGGGGCTTGTCGGCGTCTACTTCTGGGCCGCAAGCGACCTGCCGGGATTTAAGAACCTCACGGAATACAAACCTCCGGTGGTCTCCACCGTGTACACCCACGACGGCAAGGTCCTGGGCAACCTCTTCGCGGAGAAGCGGTTCCTTTCCTCCCTGTCGGAGATGCCCGCCTTCCTGCCCAAAGCCTTCCTGGCCGCCGAGGACGCCTCCTTCTATCAGCACGAAGGCGTGGACCCGCTGGCCATCTTCCGGGCCTTCCTCAAGAACGTGCAGCACGGCGGGATGCGTCAGGGCGGCTCCACCATCACGCAGCAGTTGGTCAAACGGCTGCTTCTCTCCCCGGAAAAGAGCCTCAAGCGCAAGATCAAGGAAGCCATCCTGGCCTACCGCCTGGAGCGCTACCTCACCAAGGACGAGATCCTCACCATCTATCTCAACCAGATCTATCTGGGCTCCCGCGCCTACGGCGTGGAGGCCGCGTCGCGCACCTACTTCGGCGTGCACGTGGGCCAGTTGACCATCGCCCAAGCGGCCATCCTGGCGGGCCTGCCCCAGGCGCCCAGCCGCTACAGCCCCCTGCGCGACTTCGAGGCCGCAAAGGGCCGCCAGCGCTATGTGCTGGGCCGCATGCTGGAGAACAACTGGATCACCCAGCAGGAGCATGACGCCGCCCTCAAGGAGCAACTGGTCTTCAAGAGCATGGACGACCAGCCCAGCTGGGGCGTGGGCGCCTACTACCTTGAAGAGGTGCGCCGCTGGCTGCTGGATAAGTTCGGCGAGGACATGGTCTACACGGGCGGGCTCAAGGTGGTCACCGGCTGCGACCTGGTCCACCAGGAGGCGGCCGAGAAGGCCCTGCGCAAGGCCCTGGTGGATTCCTCCAAGCGCCGAGGCTGGAAGGGCACCCTGGACACCCTCACCCCGGACAAGTGGGGCGAGTTCCTGGCCCAGGACGTGAACCCCGAGCTTCTCAAGACCGGGCACTGGGTCAAGGCGCTGGTCACCGAGGCCTCGGCCAAGGGGCTCACCGTCAAGTACGGCAAGAGCGTGGGGTTCGTGGACGCCAAGTTCCTGGGCTGGACCAGGGGCAAGGGCCCCAAGGCGGGCGAGGTGGTCTTCGTCTCCCTGGCCCCGCCGGAACCCAAGGCCAAAACACCCAACCCCAAGGCCCCCAAGGCCGGGGAAGACCTGATCCTGCAGCAGGAGCCGGACGTGCAGGGGGCCTTCGTCTCCCTCGACCCGCGCGACGGCGTGGTGCTGGCCTGCGTGGGCGGCTTCTCCTTCGAGAAGAGCCAGTTCAACCGCGCCACCCAGGCCCTGCGCCAGTGCGGCTCGGCCTTCAAGCCCATCGTCTACTCCGCGGCCATCGACGAGGGTATGACCCCGGCCACCGTGGTCATGGACAGCCCCTTCGTCTATGAGGACCCGGTCACCCACAAGATCTGGAAACCGGAAAACTACGAGGGCGGCTTCCAGGGGCCCATGTCCCTGCGCGCGGCCTTGGCGAAGTCACGAAATCTCGTGACCATCCGGGTTGCACAGCAGATCGGCATCCAGAAGGTCATCAAGCGCGCCAAGGAAATGGGCATCGACACCGACCTGCCGCCCTATCTGCCCATCAGCCTGGGCGCGGCCTCCGTGCACCTGATCAACCTCTGCCAGGCCTATACCTCCTTCCCCAACGGCGGGCAGCAGGTGAAGCCGCGCTTCGTGCTCTCCGTGCAGGGGCCCGACGGGCAGGAGCTGTACCGCTCCGAGCCGGAGCTGCACGAGGCCATGTCGCCCCAGACGGCCTTCATCATGACCTCCATGCTGCGCGAGGTGGTGCGCGCGGGCACGGCCGGCAAGGCCATGGCCATCGGCAAGCCCATTGCGGGTAAGACCGGCACCACCAACGACGAGCAGGACGTCTGGTTCATCGGCTTCACCCCGTATCTGCTCTCCGGCGTGTACCTGGGCTTCGACCAGCCTCAGTCCATGGGCAAGGGCGAGGCGGGCGGCTCGGCGGCCCTGCCCGCCTTCGTGGACTACCGCATGGCCGTGGAGCCGTACTACCCCACGGTGGACTTCGCGGCGCCGCCGGGAATCGTCTGGGCCAGCGTGGACGGCGTCTCCATGCCGTTCAAGGAAGGGCAGGACAAATCAGCCTTCGCGGGCATCATCGGCGGGGAGGGCAACGTGAACTTCTCCGACCCCAACGCGCCGTTGGCCACCGGCGAGCAGCTCCTCAAACAGATGTACTAGCCCGGATAGGGCCACGCAGAAGGCGACAGACATGACGCACAGCATTGGGATGACCAAGGCCCTGAAACTGCTGGGGGACGCCGCCGCCGATATCAGGCGGCTGGAGGCCGAGGCCGCCGAGGCCCTGCACGGGCGCGGCGACAAGACCGCCCACCGCGAAATGATGCTCGAAAAGTGCGAGCTGCTGGCCGACCTGCCCGAGAACGCCCTGGACGCCCTCGGCGCGGAGGCCGCCACGCCGGAGGGCCGCCGCCTGTTGACCGGTGCCGAGGGCTTTGCCCGCCGCGCCAACCAGGCCCTGGACCTGGAGAGCATCTTCTACATGTCCGCGCTGCTCTATCCCGACGACTACCAGGACGGCGACCCCAACGACCTGGAACGCTTCATCGCCAACTTCGGCGGCTAGCGCCGGACACGCGGCTGCTTCTATCGAACGCAAAACGGGCGCCCCATGGTATAATGGGGCGCCCGCTTTCAATTTCGGCGAGCGTCCTACTTCTTTCTTGCGAGCAAGAGCAGGGCCACTCCTCCAACGAGCGCAAGACCGCCCGCGATCAACGGCATGGGGACCGTGCGCGTGGTCTCCGTCGTCACCTTCAACGGGCCGAGGTCAATGACATTCTCTTTGGTCGTATAGGTGATCCCTTGATACCCCAAGACCGCCCCCCCGGCGAGCATGAGCAGAACTGCGACAATCGTGATGGTTCTCATTGTGTCCTTCCTTGAGTCGGCATGATGTGAAACAGGCGGCCTCTCCCCATTGTCTGCGATGCCTGGCCAGGATTCGGCCCATACGCCGGGGCAGCGGGGTCGCCCCCTGGATCCCGGCGACGCCAAATCAGCAGTTTGGGCCGGTGCGTGAGACGGAACTCTTTCAAGCATACCACGAACACGGGAACATGCCATGCATATTGTCCGCCGAGTCAATTTGCGGGGACATAATGAAAAAGGACTTCCGGCCCAGGCCGGGAGTCCTTGTTATGAATCGTCCTGACGGAGCGGTTCCGCACGCGGCGCGGGCGGCTGTCTTGGTGGAGCGGTCTCCGACAGCCCGATATCACAGCCGAACACGCGATCGCGATCTTTCCGGCCCAGACATTTGGGCATGCAAGGCGGGAGCCGCCGGTTCGGGGCGTCACCGGCAGGTTTAGTCTCCGCCGCCCCCGCCGTCGCATCCCCCGCCGCAGTCTCCCCCGAAGTCCCCGCCGCAGCCGGAACAATCGCCGCCGCCGGACGCCATGCGGCGGGGGCGAGGCGGGTGAACGCCCGGCGGCGAGAGGGACTGGACCGTCCGAAGCCGTGTGCCAGGACATGGGCGCTAAGCAGGGACGGCTGGGCCACGGACAGCCCGGATGCTCCATCATGCCGGGGAACGTTCCGCAGGGTTGCTTGCAGCATGCGCGCTCCATATCGCTATTACATATTGAATGCGCATGGCAAGTATGCGCTATTGTCTATGAAGACGCAACGAATCTTTCAGCCCCCGTTGCAGGGTTGTGGGACGAGCGCCAAGAGGGAGGCCCCCCTGCTGAGAACTGATAGGGGAGGGGATGTTCAATAAGCGGAAAGAGGTCGCCGCTGATGCCCAGGGCTACAAGCCGGAGTTGGCGCACCGGGGAGGGCGGCCGTACGGCGGTGAGAACCATGGGTCACCGACCGCAAAATATTTGCAATAAGAAAGCCATGGTGATAATAATTTTGTTTAGGCAATAATATGTTTTGTTGGCTTCAACATGCAAACAGGATGGCTGTGCCGGTAACAGACGTGCTCCGCTGTTGCACAAATGAAATCAGAGGTGCGGAATGGATCATGTTTGTAGTGAAATTAAAGAATCATGTGACATCAAGAAGCTGTGCGCGTCTTTGGCCAAGGCGGGGACGCCCCAGGATGTGCGCTGGAAGTCGTTGTTCCTGTTCGTGTCATTCATAAAAGAAATTCAATTCTTGTCGTCCGCACAAAAGGAAGACATCCAGCTTATCGCCCTGGAAGCACTCAAGTCTTTGAAGTTCGACAACGATTCATTCGCGGATGTCTCAAATAGGATAGGCGCGCGTGTGACTTCGGAGTCGATTGACAGCGTCAACAAGATGTTCGACGAGATCGTCCAGGCCATCAATGCCTCGAAAGAAGTCATCAAAAAACGGTGCAATAATCTCGTCGACTTCAACAATGAACTGTCGAACGACATGCGGAAGTTCAGTTCGATTGAAGAGGCCGTGCAGTTCGTCAACAGAAACGTGTCCGAGTTCGCGGACCTGCTGGCTCAGGATGCGGAAAGCCTGGACGCCATCTGCAATCTGGACCCTCTGACCGGGTTGCGGAACCGCAGGTGCTTCGAACTGACCGTCGAGCAGCTCGTCAAGAGCACGTTCGAGGGGAGCAGGCCCGCGTATGTCGCCATGCTGGACGTGGATAATTTCAAGAAATTCAACGATAGTTACGGCCACCTTGTAGGCGATCAGGTGCTGCGGGAGGTCGGCAATCTCCTGAATGAAGTGGAGAGCAAGGCCAACTCCCCCCAGAGCGGGTTCCTTGCCGGGAGGTATGGCGGCGAGGAGTTCGTGGTGTACCTGGATGGCGTCGATGACGAGAAGGCGTTCATGGTTGCCGAACACATCAGGCGCTCTCTGGAGTCTAAGGTGTTCAAGGCGCGCGACGTGGACGGGGCGCTGCTCTATGGCGGACTCAAGATAACGTGCAGCATCGGCCTGGCCAAGCTCCACAACGATGGCGGCAAGCAGTGTTATCTGTCCGCGCTCAAGCGCGCGGACGAGGCGCTGTATTTTTCCAAGAAGTCCGGCAAGAACAGGACCAGCGTGCAATAGGCGGGCACATTCCTGCGACCGTAAGGCGGCGGGACGGACGCCGTCCAGAGATAAAAAAAGGGCTCACACCGTGAGCCCTTTTCTGTATTCAATTGGCCCGGTTTCAGCAAACCAGCCCAGGCCGAGGCGCTTCTACAGCACCCCGATGTCCCAGTTGAACACGCAACCCCTTTCCTTGCGCTCCATGCCCTTGGGCAGGGGCTCGCGCATGTGGATCATCTGCATGAACCCGGCCTTGCAGAGGCTGTCCTCCTTCTCGGTCAGGTCCAGCTCCCAGTTGGGGTAGATCCAGAAGTTCTGGCCGTAGCGGGTGGAGAAGCAGACTTCGCCCTTGGGGCTGGTCAGGGGCTCGCAGGACTTGATGTCCTGGCTGAGCGTGCGGCTGATGCCCAAGGGCCACAGCCCGTAGGTGACCACGCCCAGGGGCAGGGGGCTGCGCTTGGGCAGGGACATGACCTCCTCGCCGGACAGCTCCGGGGAGATGATCGCGCCGTCGAAGCCCATGTCCTTCAGCGTGGAGAGGGCCAGGGGGTTGCTCACGTTGCAGAACGGCCCGGCCCACAGCTCCATCTCGCGGCGCTTGCGCAGGAGCCCGGTCTGCCAGGGGGCGTTGAGCACGAAGCGCTTGCCGCCGCGCTTGAGGATGACCTCGAGGATGTCCGCGAAATCCTTCTCCTCGTTGGGCCAGATGACCGGGGGCAGCCACCACCAGGTGGAGGAGGCGCGCCCCAGCGGCAGGTGCTGCGTCTTGGTGGCCGAGACCCACACGCCCGCCGCGCCCTTGGCCGGGCCTTTGGGAGGCTGGCGCCAGATGTGCACGGATTCGCAGCGCTCGCCCCGCGCGGGCTTGTAGGGCTTGGGCATCACCGGCGCGTATTTCGACTCCACGGAGTCCAGCTCGGGGATCTTGTTCAGCTGCGCCTCCAGCAATTCGATGCGGCGCATCAGCTCGGGCTCGCGGCGGTCGATCAGGAACACGCTCATGCCGGCGCGCGGGCGTCCGGCCCCGGGGGCGATGGAGAAGTCGAAACGGCCGCCCTTGGGCACGGAGCGCGTCACACGCGCCACCTGGTGGCCGAGCTCGTCCTCGTAGCCCAGGCGCAGCAGGTCGCCCGCCAACAGCGGCTGGCGCGGGTTGACGAAATACTTGCGGCCCTCGCGCAGGTTCACGCGGCCCACCAGCAGGCCGGAGCCGGTCTGGCTCATGGCGTCCACGGGGTTGCGGGCCTTCTGGGGCAGGAAGCTGTAGTGGGTGGAGGGGCGGCCCAGGGCCTGCTCGATGTAGGAGAGGGCGGCCTTCTTGGCGCTCGGGTCGTCCGGGGCGTCACGCAGCATGCGGTAGGCCGTGGTGGTGTAGAACACGTAGTGCGGGCCTTTCTTGCGGCCTTCGATCTTCCAGGCCTTCACCTGGGGGATGGTCAGCAGGGCTTTGGCCAGCACGTCCAGGGAGAGGTCCTGGCAGGAGAAGTAGCGCCCGGGATGCCCCTTGCGGTTGAACACCCGGCGGCAGGGCTGCACGCAGCGCCCGCGCAGGCCGCTCTTGCCGCCCAGGAAGCTCGACCACCAGCAGCGGCCGGAAATGTTGTGGCAGAGCGCGCCGTGCACGAAGGTCTCCAGCTCGACGCCCTCGGGGCAGGCGGCGGCCATGAGGCGCATCTCGTCCACGTTCAGCTCGCGCGGCAGCACCACGCGGCTGATGCCCAGCTGGGGCATCACGGAGAGGGCCGAGGGGGAGGAGACGTTGGCCAGGGTGGAGAGGTGCAGCTCGCCCTTGTATCCGGCCTGGCGGGCCACCACGGCCGAGCCCAGGTCCTGGATGATGAGCGCGTCGGGGTGGACCACGCGGGCCAGGCGGTCGGCCAGGCGGCCCGCCTTGCCTTCCTCGCCGGGTTTGACCAGGGTGTTCATGGCCACATAGACCTTGCGGCCCATGTCGTGGGCCAGGGTGGTCAGGCGGGCGAGCTCCTGGATGGAGAAGTTCTCGGCCTGCATGCGGGCGGAGAAATGCTTGAGCCCGCAGTATACTGCGTCGGCTCCGGCGGAGAGGGCGGCCAGGAAGGATTGGGCGTCACCGGCTGGAGCGAGGATTTCGGGGGTGTGGTTCATATTGGAACGGTACTCTGCTGCAAGAGTTGGAGAAATAATCCGCCGCTGGCGACGGAAGCCGGTGCGCATGATGTACGCCCGCCGGAAGCCCGGGGGCGGTTTTCAATGAAGGCGAAAGGCATGTAATGCTTCGGGGCGGGCTTGGCAAGCTTGAAGTATGGGCGCTTGGAGGGTAGAAGCAGGCTCCCCCGCGTTGGCGGGCAATACTCACCGGGAGCGGATCATGAGTTTGTTGTCGAGCGAGATTTCCGAGGCCTTGAGCAAAGGGTCCTGGATCAGGCGCATCTTCGAGCAGGGCGCGGAGATGAAGAAGATATACGGCGAGGACAATGTGTACGACTTCAGCCTGGGCAACCCGGACCTGCCCTCGCCCGGAGTGGTGGGCGAATGCCTGGCCGAGCTGGCCGCCCGCGCCACCGAGCCCTTCGCTTTCGGCTACATGCCCAACGCCGGGCACCCCCACGTGCGCGAGGCTCTGGCCGCACAGGTTGCGCAGGAGCAGGAAGCCCCCGTCACCGGCTCGGACCTGCTGCTCAGCTGCGGCGCGGCCGGCGGCATCAACGCCTTCTTCCGGGCCGTGCTCACCCCGGGCGACGAGGTCATCTGCCCGCGCCCCTTCTTCGTGGAGTACGGGTTCTACGTGGGCAACCATGGGGGCAGGCTGGTCACCGTGCCGACCCTGCCGGACTTCGACCTGGACGTCCCGGCCCTGCTGGCGGCGATCACTCCCAAGACCCGCGTGGTGCTGCTCAACTCGCCCAACAACCCCACGGGCGTGGTCTACTCCGAGAAGACCATCAAGGCCCTGGCCGACGGGCTCACGGCCGAGAACGCCAAGCGGGAGAAGCCCATCCTGCTGCTGGCCGACGAGCCGTACCGCTTCCTGACCTACGACGGCGCGCACGTGCCTTCGATCATGAACATCTACCCCTACACGGTGGTGGTCAGCTCCTTCTCCAAGAACCTCTCCCTGGCGGGCGAGCGCATCGGCTACGTGGCCCTGGCCCCGCAGATGCCCGGCAAGGAGGAGCTCATGGCGGGCGTGGTGTTCGCCAACCGCATCCTGGGCTACGTCAACGCTCCGGCCATCGGGCAGGCCATCCTGCTCAAGGCCCTGGGCCAGCAGGTGGACGTGTCCGTGTACGCCGAGCGCCGCGACGCCATGGCCAAGGTGCTGGGGGACGCGGGCTACGAGTTCGTGATGCCCAAGGGCGCGTTCTACTTCTTCCCCAAGGCCCCGGGCGGCGACGACGTGGCCTTCGTGGAGAAGCTCTGCAAGGAGCGGGTGCTGGCCGTGCCCGGCTCGGGCTTCGGCATGCCCGGATACTTCCGGCTGACCTTCTGCGTGGGCACCAAGGTGATTTTGGGCGCCGCGGAGGGGTTCAAGAAGGCCATCGCGGGCTGAAAGGCCCGGAAGAGCGCGCAATTCTTCCTTGACAGGCCCCCTTGCCTGCGGTAGGCGAGAGGGCTTTAATTTTACCGGCACAAGAAGGGACCATGTTCGAGAGCCTGCAAGACCGCTTAGAGTCCGTATTCAAGAAGATACGCGGCCACGCGCGTCTGGACGAGACCAACGTCCAGGACGCCCTGCGCGAGGTGCGCCTTGCGCTCCTCGAAGCCGACGTCAACTTCAAGGTGGTCAAGGCCTTCATCGAGCGCGTGCGCGAGCGCGCCCTCGGCCAGGACGTGATGAAATCCCTCACGCCCGGGCAGATGGTGGTCAAGATCGTCCACGACGAGATCCTCTCGCTGCTCGGCGGCGAGGCCCAGACCGTGGACTTCCGCGCCAAGCCGCTCATCATCATGATGACCGGCCTGCAGGGCTCGGGCAAGACCACCACCACCTCCAAGCTGGCCCTGTGGCTGCGCCGCCAGCACAAGCGCAAGCCCTACCTGGTCCCGGCGGACGTCTACCGCCCCGCGGCCATCGAGCAGCTGCACAAGCTGGCCTCCCAGCTGGATCTGCCGGCCTACCCCTCCACGCCGGGCATGAACCCCGTGGACATCTGCCGCGACGCGGTGGAAGAGGCCGTGCGCCAGGGCCACGACGTCATCATCCTGGACACCGCGGGCCGCCTGCACATCGACGAGCCCCTCATGGCGGAGCTGGCGGCCATCAAGGCGGCCGTCAACCCCAACGAGATCCTCTTCGTCGCCGACGCCATGACCGGCCAGGACGCCGTGACCGTGGCCGAGAGCTTCAACGAACGCCTGGACATCACCGGCGTCGTGCTCACCAAGATGGACGGCGACGCCCGCGGCGGCGCGGCCCTCTCCATCAAGGAAGTCACGGGCAAGCCCATCAAGTTCGTGGGCATGGGCGAGAAGGCCTCCGACCTGGAGATCTTCCACCCGGACCGCATCGCCTCGCGCATCCTGGGCATGGGCGACATCCTCTCGCTCATCGAGAAGGCCCAGGAGGAGTTCGACACCTCCGAAGCCCAGGAGATGGAGCGCAAGCTCCGCCAGGCCCAGTTCACCCTGGACGACTTCCGCACCCAGATGCGCCGGGTGAAGAAGCTCGGCTCCCTGGAGTCCATCCTCAAGATGATCCCGGGCATGGGCAAGCTCACCAAGCAGCTTGGCGACATCCAGATGCCCGAGAAGGAGATGGCCCGGCTGGAGGCCATCATCAGCTCCATGACCAAGCGCGAGCGCGTGGAGCCCAAGATCATCAACCAGAGCCGCAAGGAGCGCATCGCCAAGGGCTCCGGCGTGCAGGTGGGCGACGTCACCGCGCTCTTGAAGAATTTCGAGCAGATGCGCATGATGATGCAGCGCATGATGGGCGGCGGCAAGATGCCCGCGATGCCCGCCGGGCGTATGCCCATGGGCGGGATGCCAGGCATGGCGGGCATGGCCCAGGCCATGTCGGGCAAGGGCAGCCCCACCAAGAAGAAAAAGAACAAGGACAAGCGCAAGAAGAAAAAGCGCTAGGCGGCCTGCCCGCGCGCCGGATCGTCGCCGTGGCGGGCTTGCCAGAACCGTAAAACACGTTACATATCCTCATCGGGGGTGAATGAACCATGGCCATGAAAATCAGACTGACCAGAATGGGCAGCAAGAAACGTCCCTTCTACCGCATCGTCGCAATGGACAGCGCCACCCGCCGGGACGGTCGCGCCCTTGACTACGTGGGGCACTACAACCCCATGGTGGAGCCCGCCGAAGTGGTGGTCGACGCCGAGAAGCTGAAGTACTGGGTCGATCGCGGCGCACAGCCCACCGACACCGTCAGGGCGCTGCTGCGCAAGGCCGGCTCGAACAACTAGTCCCAGCGGGCGATGCGGCGCCGGGACGCGTGCCCAACACGCGGAGGTGCCACGATTATGCTGAAGGATCTCATAGAGTACGTCGCCAAGTCGCTGGTGGATAACCCGGAACAGGTCCAGGTGAACGAGGTCGAGGGCGAACAGACGTCCGTCATCGAGCTCAAGGTAGCCAAGGAGGACCTGGGAAAGGTCATCGGCAAGCAGGGCCGCACGGCCCGTGCCATGCGCACCATCCTCGGCGCGGCTTCCACCAAGGCGCGCAAGCGCTCAGTGCTGGAAATCCTGGAATAGGCGGAGCCCCTCCTCACGGAGGGGCTCGCTTTCCCTTTTCTTTCTGGAGGCTCCCGAATTGGCCGCGAAAGACATGGTGGTCATCGGCGAGGTCGTCAAGCCACACGGAATCCGGGGGGAGTTCAGCGTGGAGAACCACGCTGACTCCCCTTCGCTCTACGCGCCCGGCGGCAAGGTGTGGTTGCGCCCCGCCAAGGGCGCGGACCGCGTCGTGGAGATTCTCACGAGCAGGCCGCATCAGGGCAGGATGCTGCTCACGATCAAGGGCGTCGCCGACCGCGACGCCGCCGAGGCCCTGCGCGGCTGCCAGGTGCTGGTGCGCCCGGAGGACCTGCCCGAACTCGACGACGACGAGATTTATCTGCACGAGATCGTCGGCTTCGACGTGGTGCTGCCCGGCGGTGAGCCCGTGGGCGTGCTGGAGGGCTTCATGGACCTGCCCGGGCAGGACGTCTGGCTGATCCGGGGCGAGGGCGGGCGCGAGATCCTGCTGCCCGCCACCGAGGAGACCGTGCCCGAGATCGACGCCGGGGAGCGGCGGATCGTCATCGACCCGCCGCAGGGGCTCCTGGAGCTTTCGCAGCCGGGGGAGTGATTCCGCTGGGGTGTTGTATTTGTAGTAAAGTGTTTATCTGGTTTCCATAATCGATTGTGTTGTTGTCTCAACTTCTTATGGCGTGGGTAAGTCATGATAGACTTCAAGGAAATTACATCGCCTGAGATTTGGGAGCTTTTTGCTAGAGATTTCCTTGCAGATGTTGGTTTCAAAATCGTCTCATCACCAGATCGCGGGGCTGATGAAGGAAAGGATTTTATTGTTTCTGAGACAATTTCCGGCTTAGCGTCTGACCACAAATTATTGAGCATGGTCAGCTGTAAGCATAATGCTGTGTCTGACAAATCCGTAAATGAATCCGACGAGTCAAATATTCTGGAGAGAATGAAGGCTTTTGGAGCAGACTGCTTTATTGGCGTGTATTCTACGCTCCCAAGTGCTGGCTTAAATACTCGTCTTAACCGCTTGGTTGAGAGGGGTGAGATAATATCGTACAAAATATACGACAAAAAATTGATTGAAAAGCGGCTTTTGTTTGACTTCCATAGTATGCTTTTACAGAGATACTTTCCTCAGTCTTACGATAATATTAAACCAATACATTGTGTTGTTGATGAGTATGTACCCTTGCCGTGCGAAGTGTGTGGCGCGGACTTGCTCAAAAAATCTATAACGAAAGAATGTTCTGGTAATGTGGTGAGTGTAGAAGATAGAGATGGAGTTGGTATAATTAAGGTGTATTGTGCTTGTAAGGACGAGAAGTGCGATTCATTGTTGGAAGCAAGATATAATAAGGCTAAACTTCTCACTGGATGGTGTGATCTACAAGATTTGTTAATCCCCGGACGGTTTCTGCAGCATGTTCTAGGTGTTGCGAATAGTATTCGCTCGGGGCAAAGGGTCTACTCGGATGCCGCGTGGGAAGAACAGAAAAACATTCTGATATCAATTTCGCAGCGTGTCCTAAGGCTAACAACAAAAAGGGAACGTGAAAGGTTTTTAGACTTGTTGCGAAGTGATTATTAGAAAATGCGCTTCAACATCCTCACCTTGTTCCCGGAATTCTACGATTCCCCCCTCTCCTGCGCCCTGCTGGGCAAGGCGGTGGAGCAGGGCATCGTGGACTTCAACCTGGTGAACCCGCGCGACTTCGCCACAAACAAGCACCGCACCGTGGACGACCGCCCCTACGGCGGCGGCCCCGGCATGGTCATGATGCTCGACCCCCTGGCCGGCGCCCTGCGCTCCCTGGAGGCCCCGGGCCGCATCCTCATGCTCTCGCCGCGCGGCAAGCCCATGAGCCAGGCCCTGGCCCGCGAACTGGCGGCCGAACCGGCGCTGACCGTGCTCTGCGGCCGCTACGAGGGCATCGACGAGCGCCTGCTGGAGCTTTACCCCATCGAGCTGGTCTCCGTGGGGGATTTCGTGCTCTCCGGCGGGGAGTCCGCCTCCTTGTGCCTGATCGAGGCCGTCTCGCGCCTGCTGCCCGGCTTCATGGGCAAGGAGGAGTCCGGCGACGAGGAGAGCTTCTCTCACGGGGTGCTGGAATATCCGCACTACACCCGCCCCGAGGTCTACGAGGGCCTGGGCGTCCCCCCCGTGCTCCTGGGCGGCGACCACGCCAAGGTGGCCCGCTGGCGCAGGGAGCAGTCCCTGGAGCAGACCATGGCGCGGCGCCCCGAACTGCTGGCCGAGGCCCGGCTGGACCCGCGCGACAGGGCGCATCTTGCCGCCCTGCGCAGGACGCTGCCCGGGCGAAACCTTCACGTGGCCCTGGTGCATGGCCCCGTGATGAACAAAATGGGCCACACCGTCACTGTTTCCTTGACCAACCTCGACCTCCACGATATAGCCCGCATTTCCCGAACGTATGGTCTTGCGGGATTTTTTGCGGTCACTCCCCTGGAGGATCAGCAGGCTCTGGCGGCCACTCTGCTCGGTCACTGGACCGGCGGGGCGGGCGGCAAGGGCAACCCCGACAGGGCCGAGGCTTTCGGGATGGTCAGGGTGGTTTCCACCCTGGAAGACGCGGTTGCAGGCGTGACGGAGTCATGCGGCCAGGAACCGCTGGTGCTGGCCACCAGCGCCCGGCCGGACGGCGCGCTGACCCCGGGCGGCGTGCGCCAGGCCCTAGAGGAGCGCCCCGTGCTCCTGGTGCTGGGCACCGGATCGGGGCTGGCCCCCGAGGCCCTGGCCCTCACCCACGGGCTGCTGGCCCCGGTGAGGCCCTACGGCGGTTACAACCACCTGCCTGTGCGGGCCGCCTGCGCCATCCTGCTGGACCGTATTTTGGGCGACATTTTTTGAGCTTCCCCGTGAAGCCAGTCATAAGGAGACAGGCCATGAGCAACATCATCCGTCAGATCGAATCCGAGCATATCCGCCTGGATATGCCTTCGTTCAAGCCCGGCGACACGGTGAAGGTGCATTTCCGCATCCTCGAGGGCGAAAAGGAGCGCATCCAGGTGTTCCAGGGCGCCGTACTGCGCCTGCGCAAGGGCACCACCAACTGCACCTTCACGGTGCGCAAGGTGTCCGACGGCGTCGGCGTGGAGCGCGTGTTCCCCATGTACTCGCCCTTCATCGAGCGCGTCGAGGTGGTGAACGAGGGCAAGGTCCGCCGTTCCCGCCTGTACTACCTGCGCAAGCTCAAGGGCAAGGCCTCGCGCATCAAGTCCAAGAACGACTGGAACAACTAGGCCTTCGGCCCCACAGGGCACGGCCTCCTTTGACTGCACGGCGGCCCGGGCCGCCTTCCAGCTTCGAAGCCGACAGGGCAGGATCCCGCAAGGGGGTCTTGCCCTGTTTCCATTGCCTGGGAATGACTCTTTAAAAGCGATTTCCCTTGCGCCCGCGCCACGTTTTCAGGCACATTTCAGCAAGAAAACGGGGGGAGACGTGAAGAGCGGACGGATCAGAGCGGTGCTGTTCGGCGCGAGGTTCGTGCTCTTTATCGCTGCCTTCGCGCTGGCGCTAGTCGCGCCGCAGGCTGCCCCGCCGGTTCATTCCGCCCAGCCGGGGCCGCCGGCCCAGGCGCGGCCCGCCTCCATCACCGTCGTCATGGACGACAACTACCCCCCGTACATCTTCCGCACCCAGAGCGGCGATCTTCAGGGCGTCCTGGTGGATCAGTGGAAGCAGTGGTCCGCGGCCACGGGCGTGGCGGTGAACCTGGTTGCCACCGACTGGGACAAGGCCCAGCAGATCATGGCCGAGGGCAGGGCGGACGTCATCGACACCATGTTCGAGAACGAAGCCCGGTCCAGGGTCTACGACTTCACTCCGGCCTACGCCCAGTTGGACGTCCCCGTCTTCTACCACAAGAATCTGAGCGGCATCACCAACCTCGATTCCCTCCATGGGTTCACCATAGGCGTCAAGGCAGGGGACGCCTGCATCGACGTGCTTCGCGGACGCGGCATCGCCACGGTCATGGAGTTCAGCAGCTACGAGGAGGTGATCAAGGCCGCCCGGGACGGCGTGGTCAAGGTCTTCTGCGTGGATAAGCCCCCGGCCCTGTACTACCTCTACAAGTACGGCCTGGACGACGACTACCTCTTCGGCTTCACCCTGTACTCGGGGGAGTTCCACCGCGCCGTGAAAAAAGGCCGCCAGGATCTGCTACTCCTGGTGGAGAACGGTTTCGACAGGATTCCCCGCTCGGAGCTGGAGGCCATCAACAACAAATGGCTGGGCGTCCCGCTCTATAATTCCCAAGTGCTCAGCGCCATCCGCTACGCCATTGCCGGGGTGGCCATCTGCCTCGCGGCGCTGGGCGGTTTCAACATCGTGTTGCGGCGCCGGGTGCGCATAAAAACAAGAGAGCTCTCCGAACTGCTGGCGGCCCTGCGCGAAAGCGACGAGCGCTGGCAGTTCGCATTGGAAGGGGCAGGCGCGGGCGTGTGGGACTGGAACGTGGCCACCGGCAAGGTCTTCTTCTCCGACCGCTGGAAATCCATGCTCGGCTTCGCGCCGGACGAACTGCTGGATAACTTCGAGCAGTGGCGGGAGTTGCTGCACCCGGACGACCGGGAGGCCGCCATCAGGACCGTGCAGCGCTATCTTTCCGGCGAGAGCTCAAGCTACGTGCTGGAGCACCGTCTGCGCTGCAAGGACGGCCGCTACCGCTGGATCCTGGCGGTGGGCAAGGTGGTGGCGCGCGACGCCTCCGGGGCGCCCCTGCGCGTGATCGGCACCCATACGGACATTTCCGCCCGCATGGACGCTGAGGAATCCCTGCGCCGGGCGTTCGCCTTCAACGAAATGATCCTGGACCACTCTCCGGTGGGGGTGCTGCTCTACGACTGCTCGGGCGGCGCCTGCGTCATGGCCAGCCGCGCGGCCGCCGAGCTTCTGGGCATGGACAAGGCGGAACTGCTCGGCCACACTCTGCATTCCCTGGACATCTGGAACACGGCGGACCCCTCCTCCCCCGCGCGCAAGGCCCTGGCGGGCGAGGGCCCGCAGCGTGCGGACCTGCGCCTGCGCCGGGCGGAGGAAGGCAAGGGCTTGGCGGAGTGCACCTTCTGCCGGATAGAGACGGCAGGTGCGGCCTACCTGCTGATCATCGCCGTGGACATCGACGAGCGTGCCCGGATGTACGCCATCATGGCCGAGACGGAAAAGATGATGTCCGTGGGCGGACTCGCCGCGGGCATGGCCCATGAGATCAACAATCCCCTGGCGGGCATCCTGCAGAGCGTACAGAACCTGCGCCGCCGCCTGGATGCCGGAATCCCGGCCAATGCGAGCGCGGCGGCGGAGGTGGGCTGCGGGCTTGACGCCATCAGGGACTATTGCGCCCGGCGGCAGGTTTTTGAGCTGCTGGACGCCGTGCGTGAGGCCGGTCAAAAGGCCGCCAGCATCGTGGCCAACATGCTCGAATTCAGCCGCAAGCCCGGGACTGGCCACGTGCCCGTGGAGATCAGCGTCCTGCTGGACAAGGCCCTGGAGCTGTGCGCCAACGACTACGACATGAAAAAGAAGTACGATTTCCGCAAGGTGGAGATTGTGCGCGAATACGGCACGGACTTGCCGCACGTGCATTGCTCACCCACGCAGATCGAACAGGTGGCCATGAACATCCTGCGCAACGCGGCCCAGGCCTTGAGCAAGGGCAGTGACGCCATGGGGTCGCGGCCGCCCCGGATCGTGCTGCGCACCTGCGTGGAGGCGGGCATGGCCCGTATCGACATCGCGGACAACGGCCCGGGCATGGACGAGGCGCTGCTGGGAAAGGTGTTCGAGCCGTTCTTCACCACCAAGGAAGTGGGCGAGGGCACGGGGCTGGGCCTTTCCGTGAGCTACTTCATCGTCACCAGCAGCCACGGCGGCTCGATCCAGGCCAACTCCGCACCCGGCGAGGGCACCACCTTCACCATCCGGCTGCCCCTTGGCCCGGCCGTGCAGGAGGCCGCAGCGTGATCGTGGGCATCGACGAGGCGGGGCGCGGCTGCCTGGCGGGGCCGGTGGTGGCCGGGGCCGTGATCTTGCCGGAAACGTTCGACCTGCCGGGCCTTACGGACTCCAAGAAGCTCACCGAACGCGGGCGGCTGGCGCTGGAACCGTCCATCAAGGCCCAGGCCGTGGCCTGGGGCCTCGGCGTGGCCTGGGCGCCGGAGATCGACCGCGTCAACATCCTGCAGGCCACCTTCGCGGCCATGTCCAGGGCGCTGGCCCTGCTGGGGGCGCGGCCCACCCTCGTCCTGGTGGACGGAGACAAGATCATCCCCAGCCGCCTCCTGCACCTGCACTCCCTGCGCCAGCGGGCCGAGGTGGAGGGGGACGCGCGCATCCCGGCCATCTCGGCCGCGTCCATCCTGGCCAAGACCTTCCGCGACCGCATCATGACCAAGCTGGAGAAACGCTTCCCCGGCTACGGCTTCGGCGAGCACAAGGGCTACGGCACCAAGGTTCACCGCGAGGCCATCATCCGGCTGGGGCCATGCGCCCAGCACCGCATGACCTTCCGGGGCGTGCGGCCGGAGCCGAAGGCCGTGCTCCAGGAGCGCCCGTGCCTGCCGGGCATCTGACCCTGGGGCGCGAAGGCGAGGAGGCCGCCGAGCGCCTGCTGCGCCGGGCCGGGATGCGGGTGCTGGAGCGCAACTTCCGCTGCCGCACCGGCGAGCTGGACCTGGTGTGCCAGCACGGGGACACCGTTGTTTTCGTGGAGGTCAAGACGCGCGGCCTGGGCAGCCTGGGCAGCGGGGCCGAGGCCGTGGACGGGCGCAAGCGGGGCAAGCTGATCCGCGCGGCGAGCGAGTTCCTCTCCTCCAGGGGCTGGTGGGAGCGGCCCTGCCGTTTCGACGTGGTGAGCGTAGTGTCCGACGGGGAGCGGCTGACGGCCGAGCATGTGCCGGACGCCTTCCAGGCGGATTTCGCGGCGGACGGGAAGGGAAGGGGGCGGGGCGGCGGCTGGCAGCCCTGGTAACCCGGAAGAAAGCTGGGCTTGTACCGGCCAGCCGGGCGTTGCGTGCGTCCGCCGCCGCGATCAAGCTGCCGGGGCTGCGCCCCTCTGCCGAAGCGGCAGCGCGAGATCGCGCCGTCAGCCGCGCGCAACGCCCGGCCGCCCGCGAAGCGGCTCAATGCGAAAAGTTTTTAAGAATGAAGTCAGTCCGCTCAGTGAATGGGGCGCTTAGGAATGAAAAAAGCCGCAACGGTGCGGCTTTGCGAGGCGGGGAGTCCCTTGCGGTCAGATGACCACGTTGCCGATGATGCGCCCTTTCTCGGTCTGCTCGAAGGCGTGGCTCCAGGCGTTGACCGAGACGGGCGAGGGCGGCAGCGGGGCGCGCTCGAACTTTGCCACGGCGGCCTGCTGGGGGTCGCCCTGAACAAGGCCCCCGGCATTGGCCATGGAAATATAGCCCGTGGAGTATGCCGCGTCGCGCACGTTTTCGGTAGACATGCTTCACGCCTATCCCCCGGGCCAATTGGAGTCAAGCGCACTTGCAATCGGAGTGCGCGCATGTGATAAATAGCCCATGAACGCTTCCTCCGGGACACTCTGGATCGTGGCCACGCCCCTGGGGAACCCTCAGGACTTCTCCCCCCGCGCCAGGCAGATTCTGGAGCAGGCGGGCATGATCCTCTGCGAGGACACCCGCCGCGCCGCGCGCCTGTTCGCCACCCAAGGCATGGAGCCGCGCCGCTTCCTCTCCCTCTTCGACCACAACGAGCAGGGCCGCGTGCCCCAGGTGCTCAGCCACCTGGAGCAGGGCGGCGACGCCGCCCTTATCTCCGACGCGGGCACCCCCGTGCTCTCCGACCCGGGCTTCCTGCTGGTGCGCGCCTGCCGGGAGGCCGGGCACCCCGTGCGCCCCGTGCCCGGGCCGTCGGCCGTCATGGCCGCCCTGTGCGCATCGGGCCTGGCCCCGCAGCCTTTCACCTTCCTGGGCTTCCTGCCGCGCAAGGCCGGGGACGTGCGCCAGGCCTTCGCCCGCTTCGCCTCCGCCGGGTGCACCCTGGTCTTCTTCGAGCGCAAGGACAGGCTGGCCAAGTCCCTGGCCGCCGCTCTGGAAGCCCTGGGCGAACGCGAGTGCGTCATTGCGCGCGAGCTGACCAAGACCCACGAGGAGTTCATCACGGGCAGGCTTTCCGAATTGGCGGACAAGGAGCTCGACCTGCTGGGCGAGCTGACCGTGGTGCTGGGGCCGGAACTCGAGAAGGCCCAGCCCGGCGAGGACGACGTGGAGAGCGTGCTGGCCGCCGAGGTCGCCGCTGGGGGCAAGCCCAAGGAGATGGCCCGCAGGGCCGCGGCCCGGCTCAAGGGCCTCACGGTGAAGGAACTTTACGAACGGGTGCTGGCCGCACAGGGGAGGGCTGGCGATGGGTGATCGGCTGCCCGACGGCTACTGCCTGTGGGAAATGGACGATGTGGGCTTCACTGTGGGCCTCATCGGCACGGGGCCGGGCTTCCGGGCCATCCTGGACATCGTCTGCGGCCAGACGGCGGCGGAGTTCCTGCCGCCCATGACCCTCGTCGGGCTCTCGGAGCCGGGAACCGAGACCGAGAAGATGCGCGACCGCCGGGTGGCGGGCCTGCCCGTGTACAACACCTGGCGGGAGATGATGGCCGCCCACCCGGACATCAACCTGCTCATCGAACTGGCGGGCAAGCGGCACAAGGTCAAGCAGATCATGGCCGAGCTGCCCGACGGCGTGGCCTTCATCGACCACACCGCCACATTCTTCCTCTGCGCGCTGGAGAAATTCGCCGAGGTCAACGCCCGCTGCCAGGCCAGCCTGGACAGCCAGCGCGTGCTCCTGCAGGCCATCGTCAACGAGGTGCCTGAAGACATCCTCCTGCTGGACCGCCAGGGTCGTGTGGTGGACGCCAACCGCAACGTGGAGGCCCGCCTCGGCCAACCCAAGGAGTCCTTCCTGGGCAAGCCCTGCTACGAAGTGCAGGCCGTGCGCGACGACATGCCCTTCTGCGAACCCGATAAGCGCTCCTGCCCCTTCTACACCGCCCTCAGCACCGGGCAGAAGGCGGAGTCCCTGGAGACGCGGGTCAGCAAGGACGGACGCATGCTCTACTTCAGGGAGTACGCCTACCCCATATACGACGCCTCGCGCTCCATAGGCCACGTCATGGTCATGCGCCGCGACATCACCTCGCGCACGGAGTACGAGAAGCGGCTCCAGCAGAGCGAGAAGATCGGCGTGGTTGAGCGCCTCTCCGCCTATCTGGCCCATGAGATCAGGAACCCGCTCTTCGCCATCGGAGGGTTCACCAACTCGCTGCTCAAGTCGCCCAACATCTCGGAGCGGGAGCGCGAGAAGGTGAAGATCATCCTGGAGGAGACCGCCCGGCTGGACGCGATCCTCAAGGACATCATCGGGTTCGCCCGGCCTGGGGCCGACGTTCCCGGCGAGGTGGACGTCTGCGCAGTGGTGCGCGAGGCCCTGGGAGTGTTGCGCCAGGGCTTCATACCCAAAGGCGTCGCCCTGGAGTCGGAGGACCATTGCCGCGTGCCCAGGGCCGTGGCCCACGAGGACGTCCTTCGCCGCGCCGTGATGCACCTTGTGGCCAACGCCGTGGAGTCCATCGAGGGCGAAGGCAGGGTCGTGGTGCGCGTGGGCATGGACGCCGGCTTCGTGCGCATAGCCGTTTCGGACACGGGCAAAGGCATGCCCCAGGGAGTGCTGGAGCACGTGTTCAGCCCCTTCTTCGGCACCAAGCACAAGGGATACGGCCTGGGCCTGGCCATGATCCGCAAGGCCGTGGAGGATTGGGGCGGCCAGGTGGAGATCGCCAGCCGCGAGGGCCACGGCACGGACGTGGTGCTGCGCCTGACGCCGGTGCCCGCGCTCGTCCAGGACGCGCCTGAAAAGGGTTGATGCCTCTGCCGGGTTCAATATAGGGGATACCCATGTCGCACGCTGATCTTCTCAATTTGCCCAAACTGATGGAACGTCTGGAGGACGACAGGGAACTGCTGATGGAGATCTTCGACGTCTTCATCGAAGAGACCCCGGCCCGGCTGGAGAGGATCGACGAGGCCGTGCGGACGCACGACCTGACCGCCGTGGTCCAGTGGGCCCACGCGCTCAAAGGCACCAGCGGCACACTCCAGGCTGCTCCCCTCAATGATATCTGCTACAAGCTCGAAATGGCCGCCCGCGCGGGCGACGCACCCCTCGCGCATTCGCTCGTCCCCGCCGCCGTGGACCTGCTGGACCGCACCGCCGCCTACATCGCGGAGCTGCGTTCCGATATGACCTCCTGACCCCCCCGCATTCCCGCCCGTTTCGGGCCGATTACCTTGAATCACGTCAAGGGAAATTATCGTAACCGGTTCGTGCGCAATTTTCGTAACCGGCCCTTCATCCCCGATTCGTCATCCGCTTAGGGCGCGGCTTCCCGGGCCTGCCGGGGCGTGGCATGGTCATTGCTTTAGGCGTCTGCGCGCAAACGCGCGCCCCTGCCGGGCAAATGGGGGAAACCCCCTCCAGGGCAGGCACAACTACGCGATATCCCGGCGAAAAGATGCCGGAAAAGGTGAGGAAGCCATGTTTCAGCTAGAAGGCGGAGCAGCCGGTCAGGGCATTCTGGAGCGTCCCCGCGTTCACGGGCGTTTCCTGTTCCTCGGCGACAAGAAGTTCTTCATCAAGGGCGTCACCTACGGCCCGTTCCCCGAGAACGAGAACGGCGAGCCCCTGCCCGAGCCGGAGCGCGTGGCCGAGGACTTCCGCCTGATGCGCACCATCGGCGTGAACACCATCCGCGTGTACTACGTGCCGCCCAAGTGGTTCCTGGACACCGCCGCGCGCCTGGGCATCCACGTGATGGTCGGCATTCCCTGGCCCCAGCACCTCTGCTTCCTTGACCAGTGGGAAGTGAAGGAGTCCATCAAGGACACCATGCGCGAGGCCGCCCGCGCCTGCGCCGGGCACCCCGCCGTGCTTGCCTACCTGATCGGCAACGAGATCCCCAGCCACATCGTGCGCTGGAGCGGCGCCAAGAAGGTGGAGAAGTTCCTGGGCAAGCTGGCCGCCATCGTCCGCGAGGAAGACCCCTCCGGCCTGGTGACCTACGCCAACTACCCCTCCACGGAGTACCTGAAGCTGCCCTTCCTGGACTTCCTGTGCTTCAACGTCTACCTGCACAACGAGAAGAGCTTCCGCGCCTACGTGAAGCGCCTGCAGAACGTTGCCTGCGACATGCCCCTGGTGCTCTCCGAGTTCGGCATGGACTCCCTGCGCCACGGCGAGGCCGCCCAGGCCGAGTTCCTCGACTGGCAGGTCATGGCCGCCTTCGAGGAAGGCGTCTCCGGCACCATGGTCTTCGCCTGGACCGACGAGTGGTACACCGGCGGGCACCTCATCGAGGACTGGAAGTTCGGCATCGTTGACGCCGACCGCAAGCCCAAGGCCGCCTTCGAGGCCGTGGCCAAGGCCTACGCCAACCCGCTGCCCCCGCTGCCGCCCAAGCAGCCCATGATCTCCGTGGTGGTCTGCGCCTACAACGCCGACTCCACCATGGAAGGCTGCCTGGCCAGCTTCCAGCACGTGGAGTACCCCAATTTCGAAGTGATCGTGGTGGACGACGGCTCCACGGACAAGACCGGCGAGATCTCCGACAAGTACGCCGCCAAGTTCCCCTTCATCCACGTGATCCACCAGCCCAACCTGGGCCTGTCGGCCGCCCGCAACGTGGGCATGTACGCCGCCAAGGGCGACATCGTGGCCTACACCGACTCCGACTGCTACGTGGACCCCCACTGGCTGACCTACATGGCCTGGGCCTTCCAGGACGAGCGCTTCGCCGTGGTGGGCGGCCCCAACCTGCCCCCCATGGAGGACAACCGCACCGCCGCCTGCGTGGCCGTCTCCCCCGGCGCGCCCACGCACGTGCTGGTCACCGACGAGATCGCCGAGCACGTCCCGGGCTGCAACATGGCCTACCGCAAGGAAAACCTGATGGAGATCGGCGGCTTCGACGCGACCTACCGCGCCGCCGGCGACGACGTGGACGTGTGCTGGCGCCTGATGGACATGGGCCACCTGATCGGCTTCCACGCAGGCATGATGGTCTGGCACCACCGCCGCAACACCATCAAGGCCTACATGAAGCAGCAGAAGGGCTACGGCCGCGCCGAGGCGCTGCTCATGCCCAAGCACCCGCACCGCTTCAACGTGCTGGGCAACTCCCGCTGGGCCGGGCGCATCTACGGCGACATCTCCGGCGCGCTGCTCTCCACCCGCCCGGTGATCTACCACGGCGTGTTCGGGTCCGGCCTGTTCCAGACGCTCTACGAGCCCAAGGGCAGCCTGACCGCCTACCTGCCGCTCTCCTTCGAGTGGATGATGGCCGCCTTCGTGATCCTGGCCTCGGGCTTCCTGTTCGCCCCCATGTTCGCCCTGGGCGCGCTGATGCTCGGCACCACCATGGCCTTCGTGTGCCACCGCGCCGCCCAGGCCAAGCTGCCCAAGCGCCACGACACCTTCTTCTCCCGCGTGATCATCGCCCTCTTGACCCTGGCCCAGCCCTGGGTGCGCGGCAAGGCGCGCTACCAGACCCTGATGGACCTGCGCCGCGCCGGCCGCAAGGGCGCCGCCACCGGCAACATGGCCGTGCTCGGCTTGCCCGAGGAGGCCGCCCTGCCCAAGTACACCTTCTGGCAGAAGATCAAGGACACCTGCTCCATCTTCCGCCGGGGCCTGCGCTTCCACCGCTTCTTCTGGAACATCAAGTCCCTGGAGCGTGAGGACGTGCTGGAGCACCTGCTGCGTGTGATGCGCACCCTGAACGTGAACCACACCACCGACTCGGGCTACGCCTCCTCCAACGCCGCCCCCTGGGACCTGCGCGTGGAGCCGGGCCTGATGGCCTCCATGAAGCTGCGCGTCACGGTGGAGAACCACGGCGGCGAGAAGCGGTTCGTGCGCCTGGCCGGGTCCATCGCCCCCACCTCCTTCGCCGTGGCCCTCACCGGCCTGACCCTGGCCGCCGCCGCGGGCTGCCTGGCCTTCGGGGCGCTTATCCCGGCCGCGGGCTGCGCGGGCGCCTCCCTGCTGTCCATCCTCTGGACCGCCAAGGGCATGTCCCACGGGGCCTCCATGGTCACCAAGCTGACCCAGCACCTGATGACCTGCAAGGCCGGCTGCTCCATGAACGAGCCTGAGCACGCCAAGCCCGAGGCCGCCGAGGCCTCCAAGGCCGAATCCGAGGCCGTGGCCGTGAAGCCCGCCCGCGAGCAGGCCGAAGCCCCCGAGGCAGTCGAGGCCGCCCTTGTCCGCGAGGAGGCCGAGCCCGCCGCCGCCCGGACCACCGTTGACGCTCCGCTTCAGTAGATGACATCCTAGACGCTTGCGCGTATGACCCGAACCGGGCCGGAGGGGGATGCCCCCTCCGGCCCGCATGCGGTCAACCCCAACCTCCCGACATACATATATGGCCGTTTTCCTGAAACTTCTGGGATATCTCGGGCCCTACAAGCTCCTGTTTCTGTTCTGCCTGGCCCTGGTGGGCGTGCAGAGCGCCCTGGAGCTGCTCAAGCCCTGGCCCCTGAAAATCTGCGTGGACCAGATCATCGCGCACCAGCCGCTCGAATTCTGGGGCTACACCCTCTCGCCGGACGTGGTCTCCAGCAGCGCGCAGCTTGCCATCGTGGCCTTGTCCCTGGTGGGCATCCACTTCCTGGTGGGCTTCGTGCAGCTGGCCAACAACTACCTGACCATCCGCATGGGCCAGGACATGGTGCAGGACTTCCGCTGCGAGCTGTTCGACCACCTGCAGCGCCAGTCCCTGCTGTTCCACCAGACCCGCCCCACGGGCGACCTGCTCTACAGGCTCATGGGCGACACCTACTCGGTGCAGACCCTGCTCATGAACGGGGTGTTCACCACCCTGACCAGCCTGGTGCTGCTGGGCGGCATGTTCTTCGTGCTCCTGGGCATCGACTGGGAGCTGACGCTCTACGCCATGGCCGTGGTGCCGCTGTTGATCCTGGCCATCGCCTCGGTGACCAAGAAGATCGGCAACCTGACCTACGAGACCCACATGAAGGAGTCTCAGGTCTATTCCACGGTGGAGAACATCTTCAACTCCATCTCCCTGGTGCAGGCCTTCGCCCGCGAGGACGAGGAGCGCAGGCGCTTCGTGGCCGAGTCGCGCCACAGCTTCGACCGCAAGCTCTCGCTCTATTCCCTCCAGACCGCCTACGGCTGGATCATCGGGGCAATCACCGCCGCCGGAACGTCCTACGTGCTCTACGTGGGCGCGCGCCACGTGCTGGAAGGCACGCTCACCACGGGCGAGCTGCTCATCTTCCTGGGCTACCTGGCCTCGCTCTACACGCCGCTCAACTCCATCGCCAACACCATGGGCGCCATCCGTGGCTCCCTGGCCCAGGCCCGGCGCGTGCTGGACGTGCTGGAAGAGGACAAGTCCGTGCCCGAGGCCCCCGACGCCAAGCCCCTGGAGATCACCTCCGGCCGGGTGGAGTTCTCGGACGTGACCTTCGGCTACGACCCGGCACGCCCGGTGCTGGGCGACGTTTCCTTCTCCTGCCCGGGCGGCTCCACCGTGGCCGTGGTGGGGCAGACCGGCGCGGGCAAGACCTCGCTCATCAGCCTGCTGCTGCGCTTCTACGACCCGCAGAAGGGCGCCATCACAATCGACGGGCAGGATCTCAGGTCCGTCACGCTCAAGAGCCTGCGCCAGCAGATCGCCATCGTGCTGCAGGACACGCACCTCTTCCCCATGAGCGTCCACGACAACATCGCCTACGGCAAGCGCACCGCCACCCGTGAGGAGGTGGTCCGCGCCGCCACGCTGGCCAACGCCCACGAGTTCATCGAGTCCATGCCTGAAGGCTACGACACCAAGCTCGACGAGCGCGGCTCCAACCTGTCGGGCGGCCAGCGCCAGCGCATCTCCATCGCCAGGGCCCTGCTCAAGAACGCGCCCCTGCTCATCCTGGACGAGCCCACCTCCGCCCTGGACGCCGGCACCGAGGCGCTCATCATGGAAAGCCTGGACCGGCTGATGGAAAACCGCACCACCTTCGTCATCGCCCACCGCCTCTCCATGATGCGCCGGGCTGACCTGATCCTGGTCATCAAGGACAAGAAGGTCTGGGAGATGGGCACCTTCCAGGAGCTGCTGGACAAAGGCGGGGAGTTCGCCCGCCTGCACAGCCTGCAGTTCGCCCCCCTCAAGGAACGCGGCAAGCCCGCCCAGCCGGCGGAAGACGCCTTCTAGGCTCGCCCATGCCCCCGGAACCCCGAGCCTTCCGACGCATCCTCGCGCCGCTCGCAGCCGTGCTGTGCGCGGCGCTGCTGGCGGGCTGCGGCTCCTCGAAGTACACCATGCGCCTGGAGGCCAACGCCGAGCGCGTGGAGTACGGCAGGAGTTACGTGATCCTGCCGGGCATCATGGAGACCAGGGCCGAGGACCCGAAATTCAGGCTCGTCGCCGCCGCGCTGGACAGCCTGCTCCTGGCCAGGGGCTACACCAAGGCTTCCGGCGTGGACACGGCCGACCTGGGCATCTACGTGGAGTTCGGCGTGAAGGAGATTATCCTGAGCCCGCCCATCCCGATGGGCGGCTTCCAGGGCGCGCCGCAGTTGGGGTTCTTTCTCTCGCCGAACCGTTTCGGCGCGGGGGAGAGCATGGAGCGCGTGTTCAGCCGCTGGATCTCCCTGGAGGCGGTGGACTACGCCCGCTACAAGGCCAACGACCCCAAGCACGTGGTCTGGAGCGTTCGCGTGTTCAGCAAGGGCGGGTCCTCCAGCCTGGAGAAGGCCATGCCCTTCTTCGCCGCCGCCATGGACGCCTACATCGGGCGCAAGGCCGACGTGATGCTGGAAGTGGACGACAAGGCCAACGTCACGGAAATCCACTCATCCCCAAAACACCATCGGAGCCGCTTCGCACCATGAAAAAACGCACCGTCATCGTCTCCGGCCTGGCATGCACCTATCCGCTGGGCGGCGTCGCGTGGGACTACATCCAGTACCTGCACGGCTTCCACAAGCTCGGGCACGACGTCTACTACCTGGAGGACACCGGAGGCTGGGCCTACGACCCGTTCAACGTGACCTTCACTGAAGACTACTCCTATCATATCAAGTACCTCACGGACTATATGGCCGCCCTTGACCCGGACTTGGCCAAGCGCTTCTGCGTGCGCGACCCCGGCGACAACTTCCACGGCCTGAGCCGCGAGCAGCTGGCCGACGTGGTCAAGCGGGCGGACGTGGTGTTCAACATCTCCACCACGCTGTGGATGCGCGAGGAGTACCAGACCATCCCGGTGAAGGTGCTCATCGACTCCGACCCCATGTACACCCAGGCGGGCATCCCGGATTATCTGGCGGGCACCGCTTCGGAGAAGGACCGCAAGAACATCGACCACATGAAGATGCACGACCGTTTCTTCAGCTTCGCCGAGAACTTCGGCGGGGCGGACTGCATCATCCCCAAGGGCGTGTTCGACTGGCGTCCCACGCGCCAGCCCATCGTGATGGACTGCTGGACGCCCCCGCGCAAGCCCGCGGGCGAGGCCTTCACCACGGTGCTCTCCTGGCAGCCCACGGAGTCCGGCCCGGTGATCGGCGGCGTGAAGTACGGGGGCAAGAACATGGAGTTCTCCCGCTTCATCGACCTGCCGCGGAAGACCTCCGCCACCCTGGAGCTGGCCCTGGGGCAGGGCAGGCCCCCGCGCGAGATGCTCATGGAGAAGGGCTGGAAGCTGGAGGACGGCTTCGCCAAGTCCACCACGCCGTGGCTCTACCGCGACTACATCTGGGACAGCTTCGCCGAGTTCAGCATGGCCAAGAACGCCTACGTGGCTTCGCGCAGCGGCTGGTTCAGCTGCCGCAGCGCCTGCTACCTGGCCGCCGGGCGGCCCTGCGTGGTGCAGGACACGGGCTTCAGCTCGTTCATGCCCACGGGCGAGGGCGTGCTGGCCTTCTCCACCGAGGAGGAGGCCCTGGCCGGGATCGAAGACGTCCGGTCGGACTGGGACAAGCACTCGGCCGCCGCCCGCACGTTCGCGGAGGACTGGTTCGATTCGGACAAGGTGCTGGCCAAGCTGCTGGCCGAGGCGACTGAGTAGGCCCGCCCCCGGGGAGTGCGCAGGGACCGACCTTGCCGAAGGGTGGGCCTGTCGCGCGGCCTGGGCGGGGCGCTCGCCTGCCGGCCGCCAGTGCGGACGAGGCGGCCCTGGGCCTGATCGCCCTGATTGGCACCGTGCGCCGCGTCTTGGGTGCATCCATCGTTCCCTGGCAGGTAGGCTACCGGGTGCGGCTGGGGGTCACTCTGGCGTAGCTTTTCTCACCCAAATCATACTGAACACGAAATCATGACTCCATACGCTCGATACAATTCCGTCCAAATTGCGGGGTCCAGGGGGATCATCCCCTCGGCGGGAGAGTTCAGAGAGGGCAGCGCCCTCTCTGGCCGCCGGAGGCCTCTGTGCCTCCTGCCTCTGCTCTTCATTCTTCTCCTTGTCCCGTCCCTCTCCCACGCCCGGGGCTGGTCCACCACCACCGACGCAAACGGCGTCAAATGGCTGCTCACTCCCGAGCGCGCCCAGTTCTTCTCCCTGGGCGTGAACACCATCCACCCCGGCTCAAACGACGCAAAGGCCCAGGCGAACCAGGCCTACTACTTCGCCCATACCTATCCCGACAAAAAATCCTGGGCCGCGGCCGCGCAGTCGCGCCTGACCTCCTGGGGCTTCAACACCGCCGGGGGCTGGTCCGACCCGACCCTGGACATGAGCTTGCCGATCATCCCGGAGATCGACCTGGGCCGGAACTCCAAGCTGCACTGGTACGACATCTTCGACCCGGCCATGCAGCCCACCGCCGACGAGGTGGCCGTCGAGATCTCCGCCCCCTACAAGGACAATCCCCGCGTGCTGGGCTACTTCACGGACAACGAGGTGGGCTGGTGGAACGCGCCCCTGTTCCTGTGGCACCTGGAGCGGGGCTGGGCCTTCTCCTCCAAGCGGGAGCTGTGGCGGCTGCTTTACGATCGCTACGAGGGCAAGTGGGAGAAGCTGCTGGCGGACTTCGTGCCCGCGCCCGGCTTCGACAGCTTCGAGCAGCTCAAGGAGAGCGGGGCGGCCCTCAAGCTGCGCCCGGGGGGCGGCGGCATCAAGATCATCGGGGAGTTCACCTACCAGATCGCCCGGCGCTATTACGAGCTTGCCTTCCTGGCCATGCGCAAGGCCGACCCCAAGGCCCTGGTGGTGGGCGACAGGCTGCCGCTCTACTACAACCAGGACGCGGTGCTGGCGCAGCGCGGCTTCGTGGACGTGCTCTCCACCAACTACAACGTGGACTGCGAGGACGGCTGGGTGGCCCCGTATTACTTCGAGGGCCTGCGCGAGCTGAGCCCCGCGCCGGTGCTCATCTCGGAGTTCTTCTTCGCCGCTGAGGAGAACCGCAGCGGCAACGTGAACAACGGCCACCTCATGCACGTGAAGACGCAGGCCCAGCGCGCCGCAGGAGCCTCGGCGGCCATGCGCAACTTCGCATCCTTTCCCAACGTGGCGGCCGTGCACTGGTTCCAGTTCTCGGACGAGCCCACGGGCGGGCGCAGCGACGGCGAGGACTTCAACATGGGCCTGGTGGACATCCACGACAAGCCCTACGAGTTGCTCACCGAAGCCTTCACCAGGACCAACGCGGCCGTTCCGGCCATCCACGCGGCCAGCCGCTGGGAGCGCGCGCCGGACAAGGGGCTGGAGACTGTGGTCCTGCGTACGCCCGCGCCCAAGAGCGTCACGGACGGCTCCCTGCTGGACTGGCCGGACAAGCGCGGCACCCGCCTGCTCGGCTTCGCCGCGCCCAAGCCCTACGTGCCCTTCGGGGACTTCCACCTGGCCTGGGGGCCGGAGGGCCTGTATTTCGTGAACATCGCGGGCAACTACGTGGACCTCACCCTGCTGGACTATCAGGGCGAGTTCCCCTTGAGCGAAACCTACCAAATCATTATAAGTGCCGATGCGGGCGCCGGGCTGCGCAGCTTCGGGGTGCACCTGGCGCCCAGGCCGCACAGCGTCTGGCCGGGCCGCTACGAGATCACGGCCCAGCTCTGGCGCTACGAGGACGGCAAGCCCGTGGAGCGCCTCGGCCCGGAGCAGGGCAAGGAGTTGGTCCAGGCGCTGGACAAGCCCCTGCCGCACATCCAGGTGGAGGGGCTCCTGCCCGCGAAGCTGCTGGGCGTGGAGAAGCTGGAGCCGGGCCAAAAGGTGGCCCTCTCCATCCGGGCGACGAATTTCTACCGGGAACTGACCATGACCTGGACCGGGCGCGAGGTCGTGCTCGGCCAGGCCGAGGATAACGCGGGAGCCACGCAATGAAAGGCAACATCCTGGTGACGGGCGGCGCGGGCTACATCGGCTCGCACACGTGCAAGGCCCTCAAGCTGGCCGGGTACGAGCCCGTCACGTACGACAACATGGTCTACGGCCACGAGTGGGCCGTGAAGTGGGGGCCGCTGATCAAGGGCGACATCCTGGACGGCGAGAAGCTCGACCAGGTGTTCAAGCAGTACGAGCCGCTGGCCGTGCTGCACTTCGCGGCCTTCGCCTACGTGGGCGAGTCCGTTTCCGACCCCGAGAAGTACTACCGCAACAACGTGGCGGGCACGCTCTCGCTGCTCTCTGCCATGCGCCGCGCGGGCTGCAAGAACATCGTGTTCTCCAGCACCTGCGCCACCTACGGCGTGCCCACGGAGCTGCCCCTGCGCGAGGACCATCCCCAGAAGCCCATCAACCCCTACGGCTGGACCAAGCTGATGATGGAGCAGACCCTGCGGGACTTTGACCACGCCTACGGCATCCGCCACGCCTGCCTACGCTACTTCAACGCCGCCGGGGCCGACCCGGACTGCGAGATCGGCGAAGAGCACGACCCGGAGACCCACCTGATCCCCCTGGTGATCCAGGCCACCCAGGGCCGCAGGGGCCATGTGGAGATCTACGGCACGGACTACGACACCCCGGACGGCACCTGCATCCGCGACTACATCCACGTCACGGACCTGGCCGTGGCCCACATCCAGGCCCTGGAATACCTCCAGGACAAGGACGAGAGCCTCATCGTGAACCTGGGCACCGGCAACGGCCAGACCGTGCGCCAGGTCATCCGCGCGGTGGAGAAGGTCTCGGGCAAGGTCACGCCCGTGAAGGAAGGCCCGCGCCGCCCCGGCGACCCGCCGGGCCTCTACGCCTACGCGGACAAGGCATACAAGCTGCTGGGCTGGAAGCCGCAGTACGGCGACATCGAGACCATCGTGGGCACGGCCTGGAACTGGCACGAGAAGAAGCGCTGAGCCGTCCGGCCTGCGCCGTGAAGCACTGAAGTTGGGGAGGGGCCTTGCGGCTCCTCCCTTTTTTCGTCCGCATGAAGGCGCGCGACGGCGGAGCGGCTGCCAGGGAACGCGCGAAGGAAGGTTGGGGAAAACGCTTGGGTTTGCCCTGGGTCTGCCGTATATTCCCCTAAAGAGCGCGAACATATCCGGTACGGAGGCGTAAGGGATGTCGAAGCCCGAATTGACCGTGTGCGGCGTGGATGTGAGCAAGATCCGCAACAAGAACGAGGCGCGGGTCGCCAAGCTGCTGGCGAAGGTGCTCTCCGAGACGCCCGGCTACCAGCCGGACCCGCTGGACGTGCAGGACATCTACGCCCTGACCCTGAACCTGCTACCCTCGCGCTACAAGCAGTTCGGCACCATCGTGCTCTCCGAGCCCGTGAAGGACTCCCACATCGAATCCGCCATCAGGCGCTCCTTGCGCACCGTGCAGGAGCGGCCGAGATATTAGTTGCCTGTTGCAAATTTCGATTCTTGCGGCCTGCCCGGCATCGCGCCCGGAGGTTGACCCCGGGGCCGATGCGCACTATGCCCCGGCCTCTTGATAACGGAGGTGCAACCATGCGCGGCGACGATTTCAGGCGCGGCTCCTCGGGCTGCGAAGACGCTTCCGGCAACGACGACGCCAGCGAGGCCACCCGGCCGGAGCTCATCCCGCAGACGGGGCGCGACAACATCCAGATGTTCTGGGAGTCCATCGGCATGAAGCCGGGGGACGACTGGAAGAACGAAGCCAGCGACGGCGAGGACGAAGCGGGGAAGTGATCCCGGGGCCAACGGATTCCGGGGGTTGACCCCGGATCAGCGGCCCGCGATGGTCCCCTGAACCCGCCGGGGCTGGATATTCGCGCAGCGTTGTGGAACAGTCCTCAAGCCGCCGGACACATGGTGGAGTGCGGCCGTTCCCTATGAGCATCCAACAATCCGACATCTCTCCCGCTGGCGGCGTGACCCGCGCCGTCCTGAGGGCGACCATCAGTTCCCGCCGCGTGCGCAGGATCATCCTGTTCCTGGCCGTTGGCGCGGTGGCCGGGCTGTTGGCCGCTGGCTATTCCCATTCACTTGACTGGCTCACCGGGCAGTTGCAGGGCGGGCTGGCTGGCATGCGAGGTACCGGCCACCCGGGCGAGTCCACTCTGCTGCGTCCCTGGGTGCTGCCCCTGATGACCACTTTCGTGGGTGCGCTCACAGGCTGGCTCGTGAGCCGGTTCGCGCCGGAAGCGGCCAACGCCGGGACCGACGGAACGGACGCCATGATCCGGGCCTTCCACCAGGGCCGGGGGCGCATCCGCCCGCTGACCGCCGTGCTGCGCACGCTCACCTCCATCCTGACCATGGCTTCGGGCGGAAGCGCCGGCAAGGAAGGCCCCGTGGCCTTCATGGGCGCGGGCTTCGGGGCCTGGGTGGCCGAGCGCATGTCCCTCACGGACAAGGAGCGCCGCATCCTGCTGCTGGCCGGAGCGGCCGCCGGGCTCGGGGCCATTTTCCACGCCCCTCTGGGCGGCGCCCTGACGGCCGTGGAGGTGCTCTACTCGGAGGATTTCGAGGGCGAGGCCCTGCTGCCAGCAATCGTCAGCTCCGTCACGGCCTACACGATCAGCTCCCTGTTCCTGGGCACCGCCCCTTTCCTTGAGGATATGGATCTGGTGCCCATGTCCCTGATGGACGCGCCCTTCTACCTGTTGCTGGCCCTGGCTTGCGCGGGCAGCGCCTGGCTGTATGTCAGGAGTTTCTTCCTGATCAAATACAAGGTGTTCCGCAAGATTTCCGGCCGGTTGGGGCTGCCCCTGTGTACGGCGCTGGGTGGGCTGCTCATGGGCTGCGTGGGCATGGCCTTTCCCGAACTGCTGGGGGCGAGCCACTCCAGCCTGGAACTGGCCGTGCTGGGCAAGCTGCCCGCCGCCGCCCTGCTGGCCCTGCTGCTGGGCAAGGTGCTGGCCACCTCGATGACAATCGGTTCGGGGTTCTCCGGCGGCATGTTCGCGCCGGGCCTCTTCGTTGGCGGCATGACCGGGGGCCTGGCGGCCAAGGCCTGCGAAGCCCTGGGACGTGGAGGGCCGGAGCTTTCCGGCTCCTTCGTGCTGGTGGGCATGAGCGCCTTTTTCGGCTGCGCGGCCAAGGCCCCCATCGGGCCGATCATCATGGTCTGCGAGATTACCCAGGGTTACGTGCTGCTTGCCCCGTTGATGCTCTGCACGGCGGTCTCGCTGATGCTCTCAGGGTCGTTCTGCCTCTATGAGAACCAGGTGCGCAGCAAGTTCGACTCCCCGGCGCACCGCGACGGGGCGGTCAGCGCGGCGCTCCAACAGCTGACCGTGGGCGACGTCTTCATGCGCTGCAAGGCCGTTGTCCTCGAGGAATCCACCACCCTGGCGGCCCTGTCGGACATCGTCTCCAACACGGAGGACGTGGCCTTCCCCGTGCGCGGCGCCGACGGCTCCATTACCGGCCTGCTGGACGTGCGCGACGTCCGGCCCGTGATCTTCGAGAAATCGCTCTATCCCCTGCTCGTAGTGCGCGACCTGGCGCGCCCGCCGGTGCTGCTCGTGCCCGAGCAGGACCTCCACCAGGCCCTGATGTCCTTTGTCGAGTCCCGCACGGACCAGTTGCCCGTGGTTGATCCCGATGACCGTTCGACCATCCTGGGCTTCCTGACCATGCGCGCTCTGTTGGCCGCCCCCAGGGAAGAGACGGGCTGAAGGCCCCGGAGCCTCCTGTTCGCCTGGTTTGGCCGTCTACAGCCAATATTCCGGGTAGCGCCTGTTTTTGGCCAGATTGTTCACCAGCAAGGCTACCGCCAGCAGGACGAGCGCGCCCGCTCCCGCCGGGATGAAGGCGTAGTTGAAGCCCAAGGCCGTGATCTTCGGCCCTCCCGCCACGGCGATGAAGGCGGTGGCCCCGCCGGGCGGGTGCAGGGTGCCGGTCAGTTGCATCAGGGCTATGGCGCAGGCCACGGCCAGGGCGCAGGCCAGCCAAGCTGGGCCGGGCAGCCAAAGCCTGACTGCCACGCCGACCAACGCCGAGAGCACATGCCCGCCCAGCAGGTTGCGGGGCTGCGCCAGCGGGCTGCGCGGGGCCGCGTACAGCAGCACCGAAGAGGCCCCGAAGGAACCGATGAGCAGCGAGAGGTCTGTGCCTTCCACCAGCAGCGAGTCCATCCAGCCCAGCGCCCCCATGCCCAGGAAGGCCCCGAGCCAGGACCAGGCGGCCTCCTTCAGCGGCGGCGGCGGAGGGCCCTTGCCGTTGCCTTTCATCCTGGCGAAATAGGGCCTCATTCGGCTTCCTCCAAAAGACCGCCGAGTGCCCGGACGAGGTCCGAGCGGGTCACGATGCCGACGAGTTGCTCGCCGTCGAGCACAGGCAGCCTGCGGAAACCGCTCTCAGTCATGATGCGCGCGGCGTCGGCTGCGGAAGCGCCGATGGGGACCGTCCTCGCGGGAGAGGCCATGACGTCCCTCACCCGCACTTCCTCCGGCACGCCGGGGCAGGCCTTCCCGGCCAAGACCCAGGCGACCAGGGCGGGAAGGGGAGTGCCCTTGTCCAGGCCGATCAGGGGCAGGAGGTCCTTGACGGAGAGCACTCCCAGCACCCTCCCCTCCTGGACCACAGGTCCGCCCGAGATTCCCGCTTCCGACAGGATGGCCGCAGCCCGGAGCACGCCGGTATCTGGTGAGAGGCCGATAACCTCGCGGGTCATCACCTGGGCCACGCTCGCGGATGCCCGAATGCGCTCGCGGGCTTGGCGGCGGGCCATGGCGAAGAGTTCGCGCGCATCTGAAGGCGTTATGTCCAGGAAGGAGCCCATTTCCCTCATGGCCAGATAGAAATCGTCCGATTGAGGGTCGTCCGGTTGTTTGCTCATGAAGCCTCCAATTGCTCGGGCCACGTTCCCACGCGTTGCGGCCGGGTGCATCTTGGCGGATTTCTATACGAGCCGGAGCATTGCGGCAACGTCGGAAGAGCCGGACCGCAGGCCGGGTGGGGGGATGTGGCGGACGTCGGAAGGGTTGTTCGCTTACACTTTTGGAATGGAACATCCCGGAAATGCCGCAAGCGCCCCCTTCCCGTTTGCCGGGGATCGGGATATATTGTTGTTCCTTACGAAGAACATTGTGATCCGCCGCGTTGGCCCCAAGTCTTGATGAAACCGGGAGTTCGATGAGCCGCCTCGTTCCGAACCTGCCATTCCGCGCCGCAGCATGGCTGCTGATTGCGCTGCTGGGCTGCCTTCCCTTGGCGGCTCTGGCGGCCGAGGCCGGAAAGGGACAGCGGCCCTCCAAGGTGCTCGTGCTGCACAGCTACAGCCACGGCGTGTTCCGCACGGACGGCCTCTCCCGGGGCATAACGGAGCAGTTCGGCAAAAGCGTCCGTCCCGTCCAGGAAATCGTCGAATACCTCGACGTGTCCATCATGGGCAAATCCCCTGGTTACGCGGCTTACCTCGAAGGCAAGCGCGAATCCATCAAGGCCCTGATTCAATCCGAGCCGCCTGATGCTGTGCTCCTGACGGACTGGAAAGCCATGGAGTTCTGGGTGGACAACAGCCAGACCTTCGGGCCGGACCTGCCCGTGGTATACTGCGGCGTGGGGGACAGCCTCCCCGAGGAGCTGCGCGTTCTGAAACGGGTGACCGGCGTGCTGGAGCGCCCCGGCTTCGGCGACGCCATGCTTGAGGCCTCCCGTTTGTTCCCCGAGGCCCGGAAGGTGCTGGTCGTAGGGGAGAAGGGCCTTCATTTCCATGCTGTCCGCGAAATGCTCCACAAGGACCTGGCGAATCTTTCGCCGCGCCTTGCCATTGAATATATGGAGAGTATGGAAATCTCGGCCATCGAGGAGCGTCTGTCGCAGCTTGGCCCCGACTGGATCGTGTACGTTGTCGGCAGGCCCGAGCTGAACGGAAAGGTCATGCTCCAGTCCGACGCTTCGCCCCGCATATCGGCGGCCAGCCCGGCCCCGGTGTTCATCACCTGGGCCTCCTGGATGGGCTTCGGCCCTGTGGGCGGCAAGATCATCGTGCCGGACGAGCAAGGCAAGGGGGCGGCAAAGCTCGTGCTGGCAATGCTCGGCGCCGGAACCCCCGGGGCGGTGCCGCCCAGGATGGAAGCCAACGGGCGTTTCATGTTCGACTACAATGCGCTCGTCCGGTTCAACCTCGAGGAGAGCAGGCTCCCTTCCGGCAGCCTGGTCATCAACAAGCCGCCATCCATCCTCGACTCCTACCGGCACGTGGTGTGGACCTACATCGCAATCATGGTGCTGCTGGCCGCGACCTGCGGCATCCTGGCGCAGCACGTCGCCAGCAGACGCAGGCTGCAGGGCCAGCTGGCCGCACAGGTGAACTTTGTGGGCTCCCTCATGGAGGCCATGCCCACGCCCGTTTTCTTCAAGGGGGTGGACGGCAGATACCTTGGCTGCAATCCCGCCTTCGAGGAATTCATGGGCATGACCAGGGAGCAGCTCATAGGCCGCTCCGTGCACGATCTCTACCCCGAGTCCGAGGCGGACATCTACAAGGCCAAGGACGACGCCCTGTTCGCCGCCGGCCCCGTGCAAATCTACGAGTACGAGAAGATGACACCCGCGGGTCCCCGGCAGATACGCTTCCATAAGGCAATCTACCGCGACGCCGCTGGCAAGACGGCGGGGCTGGTGGGCGTCATCGCCGACATTACAGACCTGCGCCGCGCCGAACGCGAGGTGGAGAACACCCGCAACTACCTGCAAGCAATTATCGACTCATCCCCCTCGGCCATGCTCTGCATGGACGCCGAAGGCAGGATCACCCACGCCAACGCCAAAGCCCGCGCCTCCTGCGTGTTGGATTCCCGGAGGGATTCGGCGTTCAGCCTTCCCTGCGTGGGCGACCTCTCCGAGCAGGTCAGTGCCTCCATCACGGAGGGCAAACTGGTGAGCCTGCCCCGGCGCATCAGTCAGGAAGGGGGCCGCACCAAGGTGGAGGACGTGATCATCTACCCGCTGGCCTCCCTGGGCATGAGCGAGGCTGTGGTCCGCATCGACGACGTCACCGAACAGCATCGCCTGCAGGAGGTGTTGATCCAGTCCGAGAAGATGATGTCCGTGGGCGGCCTGGCGGCGGGCATGGCCCACGAGATCAACAACCCCCTGGGCGGCGTGATGCAAAGCGCCCAGGTGATCGCCAACAGGCTCCGGCCCGAGCTGGAGGTCAACCGCCGCGCCGCCGAGTTGGCGGGCTGCAGCATGGACAGCGTGGCCGGCTACCTGCGGCTGCGCGAGATTTACCCCCTGCTGGATAACCTACGCGAGAGCGCGAAGCGGGCGGCGGGCATCGTCTCCAACATGCTGGAGTTCAGCAGGCGCAGCACCTCGGCCTGGCTTCCCGCCGACTTGAACGACATAGTCGAAAGAGCCCTGGCGCTGTGCCAGCAGGACTACAATTTCTCGAAACACTACGATTTCAAGAAGATCAACATCGTCAAGGAGTTCGATCCCGCCAACCCCTTCGTGCCCTGTTCCCCCTCCCAGATACAGCAGGTGCTCTTCAACCTGATGCGCAACGCCGCCCAGGCCATGAGCCAGGGGCAGACGGCTGAACCTGTCCTGACGTTGCGCACCCGCATCGAGGGTGACTGGGCCGTGATCGAGGTGGAGGACAACGGTCCCGGCATGGAGGAATCCGTGCGCCGCAAGGTGTTCGAGCCCTTCTTCACCACCAAGAGCCCCGGCAGCGGAACGGGCCTCGGGCTTTCGGTGTCCTACTTCATCGTCCGTGAAAACCACGGAGGTGAATTCGACGTCATCTCCGCCCCGGGCAAGGGTGCGCGCTTCATCCTGCGCCTGCCGCTGCATCCCAAGAAGGAAAGGCGCTGATCCGAAGGGGCAGCGCAACCCAGGCATAGTCTCGCCATGATACTCGACCTCTTCAAGAAGAAGACCCCCAAGCTGGACAAGGCTTCCGCCGAAATCCTCGATCAGGCGCTCGTTCAGCGCGCCAGGATGGATATGGATTTCGAGGATGGCGTCACCACCATCAAGGGCTTGAGCTGCGCGCTCAACTCCATAGGGGCGAATTCGCTGCTGCTGGACGTCTACGGGCTCAAGGCCCCGGGCAAATTCACGGGTTCGTCCTTCACCTGCCATTTCCGCATCCGGGAGGGCAAATCCGGGGTGGGGTTCTATGGCTTCCGCTCCCAGGTGGAGTCCGTGCGCCAGGCCAAGTCAGGCGGCATCGTGTTCATCGTGTCCGTGCCCGCGCGCGTGGAGCGTTCGCAACGGCGCAGGAGCGTGCGGGTGCGCCCGGCCCTCTCCTGGTTCGAAGAGCTGCTCATCTGGCGTGGAGACAAGCTCGTCCAGGCCGAACAGACCGGAATCCTGGCCGGACTCAGGGAGTTCAACCAGGGGAAGGTCTGCCGCCTGGAGAACATGTCCGCCGGAGGGCTCGGCCTGCACCTGACCCATGAGTTCTGCAAGCAATCGGAATTCCAGCCGAACATGCACGAGCAGTTCACGCTCTACATGCGTTTCGCACACGATGTGCGCAACCAGCCGCGCGAGCTGTGGCTCTCCGGCCGGGCCGTGCGCGTGCTGCTGGACCAGGTGACCCACAACGTGGACCTGGGCCTCATGTTCGACAGCGTGGGCCGCAGGCACCCCGAGAACGGAGAGATGGTCTGGCTGCCCATCGAGGAGAACGTAGCCGAGGATCTGCTCACCAGGGTGTTCGAATGGCACGCCGAGTTGTGCCGCACACGCTCCGTTCAGGATTGAGAACCCGGACTTCCACGTAATTTTTCCGCCACATTGCGCCCCGACACAAGATGGTCTACTAGGGAGGGTAGAAACTCCCAGGAGGCTCGAACGCCATGAACATGAAAGAAGTCAGGGACAAGGCCAGGGAACTGGGCGTGAAGGTGGCCGTTGGCTGGACCAAGACGACCGCCATCCGCGAGGTGCAGATCGCCGAGGGCTTCGATCCCTGTTACGGGCGGGGACTCTACGACGTGTGCGGGCAGCCTCACTGCTGTTTCCGTTCGGACTGCGAGAAGATCCCCGCCAAGAACTAGCGGCCCTCCGGCCGCATTCTCCAGACCGCCCTCCGACCTGGGCAGCCCCTGACGGGGCGCTGCCCGTTCCGGGGCTGCCCATGCGCCCCTTGCAAGCGGGGCTTCAAATCTGTATGGCTGCCGGGGCCACCGAAGCCCAATCCCCCGCCAAGAGGACCGCATGGAGCTCATTTCCCAGTTCATATGGATGCTCGGCCACGTCGACGAGGCCCTGCGCATGATCATAGGCAGCTACGGCACCTGGACCTATCTGGTGCTGTTCCTTGTCATTTTCTGCGAGACCGGCCTGGTGGTCACGCCCTTCCTGCCGGGCGACTCCCTGCTGTTCACCGTCGGCGCCTTGTGCGGCGCGGGCTACCTCGACCCGGTGCTCACCGCCGGGCTGATGACGGCCGGGGCCATCCTGGGCGACAACACCAACTACTGGATCGGCCGCGTGGTGGGCCCGGCGGTCTTCAGCCGCGAGGACAGCTGGCTGCTCAACAAGAAGCACCTGAACAAGACGCACGCTTTCTACGAGAAGCACGGCGGCAAGACCGTGGTCATCGCCCGCTTCATGCCCATCGTGCGCACCTTCGCCCCCTTCGTGGCGGGCATCGGCAAGATGAGCTACGCCCGCTTCCTGACCTTCTCCGTCTCCGGCGGCGTGTTCTGGATCTGCTTCTTCGTCGGCCTTGGTTTCTTCATCGGCAACATGCCCTGGGTGAAGCGCTACTTCAGCGTGGTGATCTACGGCATCATCCTGCTCTCCATCATGCCCGGGGTGATCGAGTTCATGCGCGCCAGACGCGCGGCCGCCCGGGAAGCCGCCCAGTAGAGGGGAGAGATAAGGGGAGGGGGGAAGCGCCTCCGGCGGCCAAAGGGACGAGTCCCTTTGGAATCCCACACGGCTTCGCGTTGTGATTGGAAGATTTGGTCGGTTCTGGCGCGCCTGTTCGGTTCGTGCTGGAACCGATCTTTTTTTGAAACGGACGCTCCAGGCAATGCCGGAACCGTACGCAGCCTGAGCTGACCTGGATCGGCGGTTCTCTCCGTTCAGCGTGTCCTGCGTGGGCGCAGGTGTATTTACTGTTTCAAGTATGGATATGGCGCGGCCGACGCCATGATGATTCTGAACCAGTTCTTCTCAACAGCCAGAGATGAAATGCCAGGCTTCACTTCGTTCCAGCCGTTCCGGAGTTGTCCGAATCCGTCCAGGAGGATCAGCAAGCCCTCGAAGTTCACGCGGCTGCCATTCGGATCGTATTTCCACGTTCCGCTGACCGTGACTTCTTTTTGGCCATTGACCGCGACAGTCTGAATGAATTCTCCTGACGGCTGCAATATGATGGTTTCAGTGCCAAAAGGGTATGATGTTTTGTAGGTGCCGTAGATCTTGTCAACGGGCACATTGTTCGAACAACCGACAAGCATGACTGTAGCCAGGGCAATCACTATGGCAGTGATTTTCGTATTCATCTTTCCACTCGCAGCGATTTGAACCGGTTGGATCCGTCCGCTGAAAGTCCTGGCAAATGCGGCTCATTGCGCCATTTGGGCTACTTCGGTCAATGACACTGTAATAACAATTGAATCAGCCTGATGCGTTCGTCCTTCGCGCCCAGGCCGCCGCTCGGGCGCGGTACACCATATCCGGCAGCGTCCGGTAGCGCATGACCAGGGCCGGGTCGTCCAGGGCCAGTTCCGGCTGGCGGGCCACCAGCTCCGGGTTCTCCAGCAGCAGTTCGTAGGCCTCCTCATAGTGGAGCACCATGCGCTCCTCCCGCCAGTGGCGCTCCACCCACGCTCGGGCCCGTATTCCGGCATCCTCCACGAGCGAGGGGCCAGCCAGCAGCTCCTCCAGCGCCCGTTGCGCGTCTTCCAGGCGCACGTTGAGGAAAGGGTGCTCCTCCGAACCCGAAAAACGCCGCAGCAGCATCAGCGAACGCTCGTCCAGGAAGGAGAGCACGCACTTGCCCTGAGCCGCGCCCTCCAGGCCCGTCAGGTGGTAGCTGCCCGTGACCAGATCATCCACCACGATGCGGCTTAGGCGTTTGAGATCCAGCGCTTCGGCCAGGGGCAGGCCCGTGACCACTTTTGCGCGGCAGCCGCTGTGCTCTGCCGCGCGTGCGATGGCCTCCGAGGCCTCTGGCATGGCCTTGGTGCTCCAGCGGTCCTCCCAGGCGCTCATGGTCTTTGTTGGGCTGAAGAACACGTCCCACTGCGGCGGTTCGCCGGAGGGGAGATAGGCCGGGTCGTGCTCGGGCACGAAGTTGGGCACCACGCGCGCTCGGGGGAAGAGGCGCTCGGGATACTGGGCGATGGCCAGGGCGGGCAGGGGCTGCTCCAAAAGTTCGCGGACCCCGATGCCCATGACCCCCGCGATCAGCTCCGGGCTGGAGTGGAACTGGCGGACCACGGCCTTGCCAGCGCGGGCAAGGGCCCGGAAGTCAACGCCCGTGAATTGCTGCGAGTCCAGGTCCAGGTAGTTGTGCAGGTGGATGACGTCGGCGCTCCAGGCCAGCTCGCGGACATCATCCGGCGACTCGGCGTGCACGAGGTCATGGTCGTAGAGCCCGAAGCGCTGCAGGTCGGCCAGCCGGGCGTCGATGCCGGTGTGGCGGCGCAGGGCTTGCACCAGGCGGATGGGCATCCCGGCCAGGGGCGTGATGGAGAAATGGATGACGCGCATGGTTTACCCCCCGGAAGGGATTCCAAAGGGAGGAACTCCCTTTGGCCGCCGGAGGCTTCTTGGGGCTGCAAGC
>NZ_JAKZKW010000007.1:0-18838 GCF_022808695.1 Fundidesulfovibrio soli | reverse complement strand
CCTGTCCTGCGGAGCGCCGGACTGTCCGCTGTATTTGAAGAACATCGCCCAGCCCGGCGCTCCGCAGGACAGGGCCGCACCCGGCGCGGCTCGCCCGGCCTTGCAATTCGGCGTCCTCGCTAGTCTGACACCGCCGCCCGGGCCACGTTCACAGCGTTACTCCCTCCGTGCTTGGCGTCAAGGGCAAGCTCCCAGCGGAACTGTTCGTCGTGGCGCACCGGCGCGGCCAGGGTCATCCCCACGGCGCGGTCCCAATGGATGGGGCTCACCCCGTCGCCCGGGCACTTGGCGGCCAGGTCGGCCTCGGTGAGTACGTGCCCGGCGGGCAGGTCCCTGGCGAAGACGATGGACTTGCGCAGCTTGAGCGAAGCCGCCAACTCAGAGCCGGCCACCTCCTTGCAGGTCAGGCGCATGGCCGCTTCCGCCTCGCCCACCAGGCGCACAAGCTCGGCCAGGCCCTGCGGGTCCAGCGAGGCCTGGTGGTCGGTGCCGCGCATGGTGCGGTCCAGGGTGAAGTGGCGCTCCAGCACGCAGGCCCCCAGCGCCACGGCGGCCACGCTGGGGCCGAGCCCGCGCTCGTGGCCGGAGTAGCCCACGGGCAGGCCGTGGCGCGCGGCCAGAGCCGCCATCACGGGCAGGCCCACCAGTTCGTCCGGGCAGGGGTAGGTTGAGTTGCAGTGGAGCAGCACGATGTCGTCGTGAAAGCGGCGCAGCTCGGCCACGGCGGCGTCCACGTCCTCCTGGCTGCTCATGCCCGTGGAGAGGATCAGCGGGATGCCCGAGGCCCCGGCTTTGCGCAGCAGGGGGATGTTCACCAAGTCGGCGGAGCCGATCTTGAGCAGGGGCACGCCCAGGCCGATCACCTGGCGCAGGCTGGGCATGTCCCAGGCGGAGGCGAAGAAGGCCAGGCCCAGGGATTCGGCTAGGGCCTTGAGTTCGGCCATCTCCTCGATGGAGAGCTCCAGGGCCAGGCGGTGGCTGCCGTAGGTGGGGCCGAAGCAGTTGGGGCCGGAGCAGGGGGCCTGGCGGCCCGCCTCGGTGAACATGGCGGACATGTCGCGCTTCTGGAACTTCACGGCGTGGGCTCCGGCCTGAGCCGCTTCGCGCACCATCGCCCTGGCCAGCTCCATGTCGCCCTGGTGGTTGTTGCCTATTTCGGCCACGATGAAGCACGGCTGCCCGGGGCCGATGACCCTGCCGCCAGGCAGCCTGATGATGGATTCCGGCTTCATAGGCGCACTATCTCCACGCTGTTGCTCCGGCAGAGCCCTGCCAGCTGTTCGTAAATCTCCTCCTGGCGGCCGAAGGAGGTGATGACCACGGCCTGGGGCCGCAGCGACTTGAGCGCCACCGGGGGGGAGATCACGTGCCCGCCCAGGGTCTTGCCCGCCTTGTCCGGGTCGTTGTCCACCAGGGCCACCACCTCGAAGCCTCCGGCCGCCCGCAGGGCCTGGAGCACCACCTCGCAGGTCTCCGACGCGCCGAACAGGGCCAGCTTCTTGAGCCCCCTGGCCTTGAGCCCGGCCAGCCTGGACTGGATGGCTGCCTTGAGCGCCGTGTATATCTGCACAGTCTCGCTGGAGAAGCTGGCGAACATGGCCCGCCGCGAGGCTTCGCCGCGTTCTGTGAGGCTGTAGCGGAAGCTCTTGCCGTTGACGGGCTCGTACCGGACGAGCCCTTCGTCCTCCATGAGGCGCAGGTACTGGTTGACCATGGCCCCGGAGAGGTTGGCGCGCCGCCCCAGCTCCTTCTGGCTGACCTGGCCGTCCTGGGAGAGGGCGTCCAGAATGGCCAGTTGGCGGGCCTCCTTGCTGGGGCGGTAGAAGGTCTTGTTCACGAGAAACATGCGCGGCTCACCGTTTGGTAAGGGGATGAACGGACCGCATGCGGGCGCGATCCCTGGTCTGCCCTCTGGATACGTGCTTTCGCAAAGGATAACAAGCGGTTGTCATTCGGACGCCTCGTTTGGGATTCCTCCGGGATTTCAAGATGATGCCGCTCCCGGTCTGCAGATTGTTCACAGGCCAAACGGTCCGGCGGCAGCATTTGCCCGGCAGACCCGCACTCCCAAGGGGGTGCAACCCTTGTGCCGCCTGACTTTGGAGCCTGGATGCGGCTTCTTGTCATCCCGGCGAACCGCCCACATGGGACATCCCGCGCAGCCAGGTCCAGGGACGTCGAATCCTCAGTTGGATGCCACGCGGCTTGTCCGGCCTTGGCCTCCGGCGCGGCGGGCGGCCCGATGTTCTTCAAATACAGCGGGCCGCCCGCCGCGCTGGAGGCCAAGGCCGGGCCAGGAACAGGGGGAAACCCTTCGCCAGCCTCCTTGCAATTTGAAATCGCTGGGGTAAGAACCCTGGCCGGAGGCGAACCCGTGTCCACACCGCTCATCGAGATCAAGAACCTCACCAAATCCTTCCGGGGCCGCCGCGTGCTGCGCGGCGTGGACCTGGACATCCCCGCAGGCGGCCTCACCGTCATCATCGGCAAGAGCGGCGAGGGCAAGAGCGTGCTGCTCAAGCACATCATCGGCCTCTTGCGCCCTGATTCCGGCGACGTCTGGTTCGAGGGCAGGGCCCTGGGCTCCATGAGCAGGGCCGAACTGGGCGGGCTCAAGGGCGTCATGTCCTACATGTTCCAGGCCATGGCCCTGTTCGACTCCCTCACGGTGTTCGACAACATCGCGCTGCCCCTGCGCGAGAAGCTGCGACTGCCTGAGCCCGAGGTGGCCAGGAGGGTGGGCCTCAAGATGGAGCAACTGGAACTCAAGGGCACCGGGGAGAACTTCCCCTCGCAGCTCTCCGGCGGGATGCAGAAGCGCGTGGCCCTGGCCAGGGCCCTTGTCACCGAGCCGCGCATCGTCCTGTTCGACGAGCCCACCACCGGGCTGGACCCCATGCGCAAGTGGGGCGTGTTCAAGCTGATTGACGATTCGCGCAAGGCCTTCGGTTTCACGGCCGTGATGGTCAGCCACGACATCCCCGACGTGTTCCACATCGCGGACAGGGTGGCCATGCTTGACGAAGGGCGCATCGTGTTCACGGGCAGCGCCAGCGAAGCCCGGGAAGGCGCGGACCCCAAGCTCAGGGCCTTCATGCCCGGCCCGGAATACCTGGAGAGGGTCTAAGCGCCTGTAGCAAAGGCCGATTCTTGCAGCCTGTTCAAAAAGCCCGCTGGCAAGGCGCACGAAAAAGTCAAGGCCGAAGCGTATTTGGCATACGTGAGGGTTTGACTTTTTCGAGGCAACGCACCATCGGGAATTTTCAACAGGCTGCTACGTGCCGGAGTAGTGCCGGTCCAGCAGCCCAAGGGCCTGGGATTTCTCCCGGATGTAGCGGTTGAGCATGGCGTCCTTGGCCAGCAGCGGGCTGTGGCCCTTGAGCGCAAGGCGCTGGCGGTAGACTTCCTCGATGAGCGCTGCCTCGAACAGGTTCACCTTGCGCTCCTCCACGATGCGCGGCTTCACGGCGTTGATGGCGCAGGCGAAGATGGCCGCCGCTCCGCCCACGCCGTGCTGCACGGCCGCGCTCCAGAGCACTTCCCGGGTGGCGGGCGAGAGCGCGGAGACGTCCACCCCGGTCTGCGTGAAGATTTCCTTCACGGCTGGGCGATAGTGGCTGGTCAGGATGAACTCGTACTGCAGGCTCTCGAAGCGGCGGCGGTTCTCCTCGGCTATGCGCCGCCATTCCTCGGCAACCGGGCCGGAGGTCGAGCCGGTGTTGGCCGGACCCTGGCTCTGGAGCCTGGCGTGCAGGTCCGGCGCGCGCTCCTTGAGGTATCGCAGGAAATTGGCGTAGGTGGGCGTGCCCGAGGCGATCTGGAAGGTGCCGTAGCTGGTGCCCGCCTTGGGGGTGTGCCCCACGCTGGCCGCGCCATCGTCGCCTGACTCGAAGCGGGCCGCCAGCACCCCGGGCGGGGCCTGGTGGGAGAGCCTGGAGCCAGGCCCGGGCATGGGCATCAGGCAGGCCATGGTGTATGTGGGGGTGCCCCTGCGCACCGCGTTGGACTTGCCCCACAGGGTCAGGGCCGCCCGCCGGGGCCAGGCCGCCGGGTCGTCGGGGTGCAGGGCGCTGAAGTCGATGCTGCGGCGCACCGCGTTGTGCACGATCCGGACGCGGACCTCGCCGGGGACGGGCCTGTCGTCCTGGAGCATATCCTGCACGAGCCTGCGGGCCACCACCGGGTTGAGCATGGGCCCGGCCATGTCCAGGGTGTCGGGCCTGGGCGGCGGCGTCAACTCCGGCCAGCGCGGCCCCATGCACAGCACCACCCACAGGCACAGGGCGTAGCCGAGCGCCCCGCCGAGCAGGAGCCGTTTGCTCTGCGGGTCCAGGCATGAGAGTATCCGGGCCGTCGGCCCCGGAGTTTCAGGCTGTGCGTTCACTTATGTGGTCCCGTTCCCGGCGGGCGGGGCTCACGACACCGGGGGACGCCCGCCATAACGCGGCCTTATCCGATTTCACGGAGAGTGAAAAGTGTCTCGAAAGCACAAAACCGGCGCCGAATCCGGTTTTTGGGCGCGATTGCGCGACATCCGGCTCTGGCTGGCGCTGTTCCTGCCCGGTTTGGCCGTGACGGCCGGTATGTGCTTCGTGCACTGGAGCCAGCCGGGCTGGCTGGCCTTCCTGGACTACAAGGTCTACGACGTGCTCCTGCGCCAGCGGCCCAAGCCGCCGCTTTCGGGGCGGGTGGCCGTGGTGGACATAGACGAGAAGACCCTGGCCGAGGTGGGCCAGTGGCCCTGGCCCCGCTACCAGACCGCGCTGCTGCTGGGCAGGCTCAAGCAGTACGGCGCATCCGCCGTGGGCATGGACATGGTCTTCTCCGAGCCGGACCAGACCTCCCCCGAGCGCATCCGCCGCCAGTTGGGGGCGCTCGGCGTGGACATGGACTTCACCGGGCTGCCCGAGGGCCTGCGCGACAACGACCGGCTGCTGGCGGACAACCTCGCGGGCGGCCCTTTCGTGCTGGGGTATTTCTTCATCTTCGACCAACAGGACAGCGCCGCCGCCCGCGAGGGCTGCCCGCTGCCGCCCCCCCGCCTGACGGTCCGCCGGGCGCCGGGCGCGGCGGACAGGCCCTTGCAGATATCCCAGGCCGAGGGGGCGGTCTGCCCCCTGCCGGAGCTGACGGCCTCGGGGCGCTGGGCCGGGTTCTTCAACTCCTTCCCCGACCAGGACAACATCGTGCGCTGGGTGCCGCTGACCATCGGCTACAAGGGCGCGCCCTACCCGAGCCTGGCCGCGGCCACGCTCATGCGCGCCTTCGGGGACAAGGGCGCGGTGCTCTTCGTGGAGCCGAACCCCTACGGCGGGCAGGACATGTCCCTGCGCCTGGACCTGGGCGAGATGGGCATGCGCTCCATCCCGCTGGACCGCCACGGCCGGGTGCTGCTGGACTATCGCGGCCCCTCGCGAACCTTCCCCTACATCTCCGCCGTGGACGTGATGCAGGGCCGCGTGCCCCAGGAGGAGCTGGCCGGTAAGATCGTCTTCGTGGGCACCTCGGCCAGGGGCCTGCAGGACGTGCGCGCCACCCCGCTGGACCAGAGCTGCCCCGGCGTGGAGGCCCACGCCACCGTGGCCGAGATGGTGCTCACGGACAGGTTCCTGCGCCACCCCATCGACGGCTGGTACATCGAGCTTCTGCTCACGGGGCTGTTCGGGCTGTGGGTCACCGTGCAGATGATGTTCACCCGCTCGCTGTGGGTGGGCGCGTCGGCCCTGCTGGCGGGCGCGGGCATGTGGGGGGTGTCGGTCTGGTCCATGAACGCCATGGACTTCCACCTCTCGCCCCTGGCCCCGCTCATGGCCCTGGCGGGCAACTTCACGCTGCTCACCTTCCTCAAGTTCCTGCTGGAGGAGCGCCAGAAGCGCTTCATCCAGTCCGCGTTCGGGCACTACCTCTCCCCGGCGGTGGTGGACCAGATCGTGGCCCAGCCCGACAGGCTCACCCTCACCGGAGAGGAAAAAGAGGTGAGCGTGCTCTTCTCGGACGTGCGCGGCTTCACCACCATCTCGGAGAAGCTCTCCCCCACGCAGGTGGTGGCCCTGCTGCACGAGTACCTCACGCCCATGACCCGGCTGGTCACCGAGCACTCCGGCACCCTGGACAAGTTCATCGGCGACGCGGTGATGGCCTTCTGGAACGCCCCGCTGGACGTGCCCGGCCACCCCCGGCAGGCCGTGCTCACGGCCCTGGACATGCTGCGCGAGCTGGACCGGCTCAACCAGTGGTTCAAGGCCCGCTACGGCTTTGAGATCAGCATCGGCATCGGCCTGCACCTGGGTTCGGTGCGCGTGGGCAACTTCGGCTCCGAGGACCTGTTCGACTACACCATCATCGGCGACAACGTGAACCTCTGCTCCCGCCTGGAGGGCCTGACCAAGTTCTACCACCAGCGCCTGCTGGTCACCCAGGCCATGCGCGCCGCCGCCGGGGAGGGCTTCACCTGGCAGGAGGTGGACCGGGTGCTGGTCAAGGGCAAGCACGAGCCCGTGACCATCTACACCCTGCGCGACGGCGCGCCAGAGGGTGGGCTGGGGGGCGAGCTGGAGCGCTGGGAGAAGGGTCTGGCCCGCTACCGGGAGGGGAGCTTCCCCGAGGCCCTGGAGATTTTCGAGGATTTAGGCCGCAACCCCGGCGGGGACCTCTACGGCCTCTACGCCGAACGCTGCCGCCACTATATCGCAAACCCGCCGGGTCAGGAGTGGACCGGCGTGTACGAGCACACCAGCAAATAGGGCCCGCGCCCATCCAGTTCAAGCCATGAAAAGTATCCTCAGCAGCAAGATTGGGCCTTCAGCCCAGGGGGCGCAGGCCCAAGGCGTGCAGGCCTGATGCGCGCCGCGTATTCACCCAAGGACACCATCGCCGCCATTGTGACCGCTCCGGGGCGCGGCGGCGTGGGCGTCGTGCGGCTGAGCGGCCCCGAGGCCCGGCGCATCGGCCAGGCCATGTTCCGCTCCGCCAGGCCGGACTTTTCAGGGTTCAAGCCCTACCGTCTGCACCACGGCACGCTCCTGGACGAGCGCGGCCAGCCCCTGGACGATGTGCTGGCCGCCTCCATGCCCGGCCCCGGCTCCTACACCGGGGAGGACGTGCTGGAGTTCCACTGCCACGGCTCGCCAGCCATCCTACAGGCGGCGGTGAACGCCGCCGTGGCCCTGGGCGCGCGCCACGCCCAGCGCGGGGAGTTCACGCGGCGGGCCTTCCTGGCCGGGCGCATGGACCTCTCGCAGGCCCAGGCCGTGGCCGAGCTCATCGCCGCGCGGACCACGGCCGGGGCGCACCTGGCCCTCTCCCGGCTGGAGGGGCTCATGGGCCGCCGCGTGTCCGAGCTGCGCGCCCGGCTGGAGACGCTCCGGCAGCGCATCTGCCTGGCCGTGGACTTCCCCGACGACGAAGGCGAGTGCCTGGACGAGGCGGACTTCCTGGCCGTGCTGGACGAGGTCGGGAGCGCCATAGAGCGGATGCGGGCGGCCCACGTCCGCTCCAGGCCGCTGCGCGAGGGCGAGACCGTGGTGCTGGCCGGGCCGGTCAACGCGGGCAAGTCCAGCCTGCTCAACGCCCTGGTGGGGCGCGAGCGGGCCATCGTCTGCGACGCCCCGGGCACCACCAGGGACTTCCTGGAGGAACAGATCGACCTTGACGGCCTGCCCCTGCGTCTGGTGGACACCGCCGGGCTGCGCGAGGCCGCGGACACCGCGGCTGACCCCGTGGAGCGCGAGGGCCAGGCCAGATGCATGGACCTCATGAAGGCCAGCTCCCTGGTGCTGCTGGTGCTGGACGGCTCCAGGCCTTTCGACCCGGCCGGGCTGCAATGCGAGTGCGGCCCCGTCAGCCTGGATCCGGCGCGCGTGCTGGGCGTGGTCAACAAGGCCGACCTGCCGTTTGGGGCATCCGGGGGGAGCGGGGGCGACCCCCGGTTGCTCCTGACGGAAGCGGGGATCGAGGTGCTGGAGGTATCGGCGCGCACGGGCCAGGGCCTCGAAGGGCTCTGCGCCGCATTGCGCCGCCGCCTGCTGGAGCACGGACCCCAGGCGGACTCGGGCGTGCCCGTGCCCAACGACAGGGAGAACGCCCTGCTGGCCCTGGCCGCCCAAGAGTTGGAAGCCCTGGCGCAGGATACCCGCGCCGGTGTGCCGCCGGATCTGCTGGGAGTGCGCCTGGAGGGCGTCTGCTCCAGGCTGGCTGAGATAACGGGCGAGATCGCGCCCGGCGACGTGCTCAACGCCATTTTCGACGGTTTCTGCATTGGCAAATAGACGGGAGGCGTCCTTTTGGCGTTTCCTTTTTCGACGCTCCGGATTATAGTCATTGAGGGGGCTTGCAGTATGCAGGATTTGGCGGCGGACTACCTGGATCACTTCTCCGTGACCTTCGGAGAGGGCGCAGGTGTCCGCCTTGTCGACGGTGCTCCGCCGGACCTCGTGGAGTTGGCCCGCCTCGTGGAGGATTTGTTCGGGCCCGGCAACGAGGCCGCCCTGTTCGAGGCGCTGAGCATCGCCTCCGAGTCCGAATTGCCCCATTTGGCCGAAGTGGATGAGAAGGTCTGCCCGGCGGATCTTTATTTCGTGGTGCTCGATTTCCTCGGCACACGCGTTTTTGCAACAGATGGAGGCGACTAGATGTTTTCGGCGGGAAAGATTGCCAAACCCCTTTTCATGCTCCTGGCCGTGACGCTGTTTTCCTGCGTGGTGGCCTCGGCCCAGACGGCCCCCTCGGATCAGCCCGAGGCGGCCCCCGCCACAGGCGCGGCCCCGAAACGGGCCAAGACGCCGCCCAGGGTCTTGCCCAAACCGGGTGAGGTCGTCCCCCTGGATCAGGCCGCCGCCCCTGCCGGGGCGCCCGATCAGGCCTCCGCTCCCGCTGTTTCTCCTGGAGCGCCTGCCAGTCCGGCCGCCAAGCCGGGTAAAAAGTCAGCCGCGCAGGCAGCTCCTGCGCAGCCCGCTGCAGAGCCGATTGAGGCCGCGCAGGCGGCTCCCGCCGCTCCGGCGCAGGCTCCTGCCGCCCGCACCCCCGCCAAGGGGGCCAAGGCCGCGCCCGCCGCGGCCGGTTCGGCGTCCATCCGCCCCGACAAGTTGAGCGCCATGCCCGTTCGCGCCAAAGGCAAGGACACCAAGGTGTCTATCGGGGCCCTGCTGCCGCTCACCGGCGCGCAGGCGGCCCAGGGCCAGGGCAGCAAGGCGGCCATCGAGCTGGCCGTCGCTGACATCAACGCCTATCTGGCCGAGATGGGCTCCACCGACCGCGTGAGCGTCCAGATCGAGGACACTGCCTCCAACCCGGCCACCGCCCTGGAGCGCCTCAAGGCCCTCTCCGTGGCGGGCATCCGCATGGTCGTGGGACCCTACAGCGACAACGAAGTGGACGCCGTGCTCGATTTCGCCACCAAGAACGGCATCCTGCTGCTCTCCATGGGCAGCGCGGGCCCCTATCTGGCCAGGCCCGGCGACAACCTGTTCCGTTTCGTGCCCACCGACGCTTATCAGGCCGAGGCCATCGCCGTGCTGGCCAGCCAGGAAGGCTGCACCCAGCTCATCAGCATCTGGGAAGGCGACATCTACGGCGACGAGGTGGTCACCCACATCAAGGGCCAGTTCGCCAACCAGGGCGGCCAGATCATCCCCGGCACCCGCTTCCGCCCCGAGGTGACCACCGGCATGGCCAGCTACGTGGCCGACCTCAAGGCCCAGATAGACAAGAGCGTGAAGGACAAGAAGAAGTTGGCCATCGTGGTTGCCGCCAACGGCTCGCACACCGCCGCCATCCTGCGGGAGGCCGCCAAGGTTCCCGGCCTGGACGAGGCCCACTGGTACGGCAGCGACAGCGCGGCCCTGCGCGGCGCCATCATCCAGGACCAGGACGTGGCCAAGTTCGCGGCAAAGGTCCGCGTGGCCTTCGCCCGCCTTGGCGAGACAGGCACCGCCCTCTACAGCGAGCTTGAGAAGCGCGTGGAGGACAAGGTGAACGCTTTCGTGGACACCCAGGCACTGGTCGCCTACGACATCGTGTGGCTGTGCACCTCCCTCGGGCTCAACGCCGGTGACGACTTCCCGGCCCTGAAGAAGGCCCTGGCCCCCACGGCGGAGCACTTCTACGGCACCACGGGCTGGATGGCCGTGAACGAGAACGGCGACCGCCGCGAAGACTATGACTTCGACTTCTGGACCATCAAGTTCATCGACGGCAAGTACTACTGGGTCAAGACGGCCCGCTACCAGTTCGATCCGGGCAGCGTGAAGCAGCTCATCATCAACGCCGCCGAGAAGGACTAGCCCCCTAGGGCATACCTGACAGAGAAACGAAACGCCCGCAGGCACGAAGCCTGCGGGCGTTGTTTTGTTTTGGAACGGCTGAATGGGGCGTGTCTGCCGTCGCGTCCCGGCAAGGCCTCAGCGCTTGGGCCGGCGCGACCGCCCGGAATTCTCCTGCCGCTTGCCGCCCGCCTTGGCCGCCTTCGCCGGCCTGGCGGACCTGGCGGCCTTCACCACCTTGGCCGCCTGCCTGCGCGGCAGGCCGGGGCGTCCTCCGCGTTCGCCGTTTTCGCCCTCGGCCAGCTTGAGGTTGACCTCCAGGCGGCCAAGCTCCACGTCGGTCAGCTCCACGCGCACATGCTGGCCCAGGCGGAAGCGGCGCCCGGTGTGCTGGCCCAGCAGCTCCTGCCGCTCGGGGAACAGGGCGTAGTAGTCGTCCGTGAGGGTGGAGAGCCGCACCAGGCCCTCGGCCATCAGCTCCGTCAGCTCCACCCAAAACCCGAAATCCGACAGGGAGGAGACCACGCCCTCGAACACCCCTCCCACCTTGTCGCGCAGGAAGAGCACTGTGGCGCGCTTGAGTATCTCGCGCTCGGCTTCCATGGCCACGCGCTCGCGCTGGCTGATGTGCTCGCAGGCGACCTGCATCCTGCGGGCGTTCAGCGGCGGCTGGCGGCCCTCCAGCACGGCCTTGAGCCCCCGGTGGACCATCAGGTCGGCGTAGCGCCTGATGGGCGAGGTGAAGTGGCAGTAGCACTCCGAGGCCAAGCCGTAGTGGCCCATGTTGGCGATGTTGTAGCGGGCCTGCATCATGGAGCGCAGCATGAGCCTGCTGGCCAGGAACTCCATCTCCGTGCCGTGGGCCTGGCGCAGAAGCTCTTGCAGGCCCTTTGGGGTGGCCTGCTTGGGCAGCACCAGGGTGATGTCGGCGCGTTGCAGGATGGTGAAGAGGGTCTGGAGCTTGTCCGGGTCCGGCTCGGGGTGCACGCGGTAGGGTACGGGCGCGCCGTGCTCGGTGAGGAAGCGGGCCACGGCCTCGTTGGCCGCGATCATGAACTCCTCGATGATCTGGTTGCCGAACTGGCGCTCTCGGGGGCGGATGCCCACGGCCTCGCCCTGCAGGTTGAAGAGTATCTCCGGCTCGGGCAGGTCGAAATCCAGGCTGCCCCTCTCGGCGCGCAGGCGGTTGATGGCCCGGGCCAGCATTTCGGCCGTCTCCAGCATGGGCAGCACGGGCGCTATCTCGGCCCGGACGGCCTCGTCCTTGTCCACCAGGGCGCGGTTCACCTGGGTGTAGGTCAGCCGGGCGTGGCTCTCGATCACCGCCGGGTAGAAGCGGCTCTCGCCGTGGTGGCCGTCCGCGCGGAAGTCCGTCTCCACAACCATGGCCAGCCGGGGCACGGCCGGGTTCAGGCTGCACAGCCCGTTGGAGAGGGCCTCGGGGAACATGGGCTCCACGGACTGCGGGAAATAGTAGGAGTTGCCGCGCTCCTGGGCTTCGCGGTCCAGGGGGGAATCCTGCGGCACGTAGTGGGCCACGTCCGCGATGGCCACGTAGAGCCGGTAGCCCGGGCCGTCGCGCTCCACCAGGATGGCGTCGTCGAAGTCGCGGGCCTTCTCCCCGTCGATGGTCACGAAGCCCATGGAGCGCATGTCCCGCCGGCCCTCGAAGTCGGCCTCGCCGGGGGCGGGGGGCAGAGTGGCGGCCTGCTCCAGGCAGGCGGCGGGGAAGGGCCCAGGCACGCCGTGATTGAGCTTCACCAGCCGCTCCTGCACGGCGATGTCGCTCTCGCTGCCCAGGTTCTCGACGACCTCGGCGGCGTAGAGCTGGTGGTCGATCTTGTCCCCGGCCTTGAGGGTCAGCACGTCGCCGGGCTTGGGCGCGTCGGCGCCTTTCTCCGGCTCCAGCAGCAGGGCGTGGGTGTGGCGCGGGTCCGTGGGCTTGCACAGCAGCAGGCCCCCGCGCAGGGGACGCTCCACGCGGCAGGGCAGCACGGCGGCTGGCCGCTCCAGGATGCGCACGATGCGCCCTTCGCATTTGTCGCCGCGCTGGCGGGTGAGCGCGGCGGCCACGCGGTCGCCGTGCCAGGCCTCGCCGAAGTCGCGCGGGTTGATGAACACGTCCTTGCGGCGTTTGTCGTCGCAGATGAGGTAGCCCACACCGGAGCGCTGCACCTCCAGCTTGCCGGTCACCAGGCGCATGTTCCCGGAAAGCCCCCAGGCGCCCTGCAGGCGGATGAGCCTGCCCTCGCCGGTGAGCTGCTCCAGCAGGTGCTGCACCTGGCCCTTGTGCATCTTCGGGGCCTCAAGCCCTGCGAGTACGTCCTTGAGGGTCATGGGGGTGCCTGTGCGCCTGAAAAGGCGCAGCACCTCGGTCTGGTCGATGGCTGGTTGGCCCTGCTTGCGGCCCTTCTTACCGGGGCGGTTGCCCATCAGATGGTCTCCACGCGGTTGCGGCCGTTGTTCTTGGCCTTGTAGAGGGCGGCGTCCACGCGCTGCAAAAGCTCCTGCACGGACTCGTCCTTGCCCAGCTCCACCACGCCGAAGCTGCAGGTCACGCGGCCGGTCGCCGGGAACTTCTTGCGTTCGATGCTGGCGCGCATGCGCTCGGCGAAATCCAGGGCGTCACCCAGGCCGGTGATGGGCGAGACGATCAGGAACTCCTCGCCGCCCCAGCGGCCCAGGGAGTCGGTGTCGCGGATGTCGCGCAACATGAGCCCCGCCAGCTCCACGAGCACGTCGTCGCCCACGGAATGGCCATGGGTGTCGTTGATTTCCTTGAAGTGGTCGATGTCCACCATGACGAGGCTCAGCGGCATCCCGTAGCGCTTGAAGCGGGTGTGCTCGGCGTTGATGTATTCCGTGAGCTTGTAGCGGTTGCTCACGCCGGTGAGGCTGTCCGTGGTGGCCCGGTAGAGCAGTTGGACGCGCTCGCGCTCCAGGGGGGTGATGTCCGTGAAGGTGACGATGTCGCGGCCCAGCTCCGGGAAGGAGCGCGAGGACACCCAGAAGGTGTTCTCGTAGAAGCACTCGCCTCCGGAGGAGGAAAAACACGCGTTGCGGTCCGTGAGATCCGGGTCGCGCAGCCTGCCCATCCAGGAGGCAAAATCGGTGATCGGGTAGCGCGTTCCGGCCACGAAGATGTCCCGCATGGCGCCCGGCTTCCCCGAAAGGAGCGACTCCAGGGAGTCGTGCCCCATGTATTGCAGGAAGGTCAGGTTGGCGTAGTCCACCCGTCCGTCCTGGCAGGAGACGATCAGGTGCGGGTTGATGTCGAGCAGGTAGGAGATCATGTGCGACCGCACGTCATCCCGCTTGCGCTGGGTCACCACGCGGGCGTTGCGGTAGAGCACCGGGATGAGGGCGTCCGTCTCAAGCGGTTTGGTGATGTAGCCCTCCAGGCCGACCTGCAGGGCCTTGCGCAGCACGTGGTCCTCGGTGTGGGCGGTCACGGCGATCACCGGGGTGTCGGGCGACTCGGTCTTGATGATGGCCGCCATGGAGAGCCCGTCCATCACGGGCATGTTGATGTCCGCGACGACGATGTCCGGGCGGTGTTCCCGGAACATCCTGAGCCCTTCGGCGCCGTCCCGGGCCTTGAGCACCGTGGCCATGCGCTTGGAAAGGAACCTCGCCAGGGTCTCGGCGGTTATCGCGTCGTCTTCCACGAGCAGGAGCGTGATTTTGGAGAGAATCTCCTCGGGGGAGAGTTCGGTGGGGTCGTGGAGCATAAGACAGCCATCCTTCGTTCCGTGGACCGGTCCCAGTGACATGTCCCGCTCAAGAGCGGCAGCTCTCAGGGCGGACATGCTTACCGCAACGAGGCGCGTTTGTCTTCTCCGGCTGGCGCGTGCGCGGCCTCTGCCGTATCTCGCGCTCTTTTGGGTCTTCATACGCTCCATAAACCAGTGTAGGAGCGGAGACAACTGGAATCATGGAAATTCTCAAGGAGGGCGCATGGAGGAACGCGACTGGGAGCTGGTGGGGGAAATCCGCCTGGGCGGAGACCTCAGCTTCGAGGAGGCCGGTGAGGTCGAGGGCAGGCTGCGGACCTGCATCGAGGCCTGTCTGGTGGCCTACGGCCCGGCATACCTCGACTTCAGGCACAATGGGGACGATCTGGTCTTCGTCAGCTCCGTCGGGCGCTTCGGCCCGGCTGAGGCCGCGTTGTTCTGCAACGCGGTGCGGGCCGAGATGGACCCGGGCGGCAAGGGGAGGCTTGTGGCCTGCGGCTCGGGCTTCGGCCCGATTGTCGTGCGCGGCTTCTCCCGCTGGGGCCTTGAGGTCGTCGACGCCTTGGAGGGCGGCGGCTCACAGGAATGACTGAATGTGCTTGGATATTGTGAAATTTATCCTTTGATTCTTTTTTCGGCAAATGCGTTACAGGCGGTTGACAGGGGCACGAATGATATTTTTTAAGAGTGCGACGAAAACGTTATCTATTGAAAATTTCTATACATGGACAGGGGTGTATAATGGGTATTCGGGGCAAGATGTTTCTGCCTTTCGTTGCCGTAGTCATCATCCTGGGCGGGGTCAGCCTGTGGACCCTGGACAGCTCGCTGAGCGCACTTGAAAAACGTTTCGTGATGCGCATCGTGGCGGGCAAGGCCGCCGAGGTGGAGAACGCCATCGAGAACGTCTCACGCATGACCCTGGAGCAGGCTGCCATGTTCAGCCGCATCCCCAGCGTCATCGCCGCCTACGAAGAAGCCCTCTCGGGCAATATCAACGACGAGGCCGACCCCGCGGCCCAGAACGCCCGCCAGCGCATCCGCAAGGAACTGGCCGACGTCGGCGCGGGATACTCGGAGGTGCTCGGCGGGCGCAAGCTCATGCTGCACTACCACCTGCCCAACGCCCGCAGCCTCGTGCGGCTCTGGCGCGACAAGCAGGTCACCCGCAACGGCCAGAAGCTCGACGTCTCGGACGACATCTCCGCCTTCAGGCCCACCGTGAAGGACGTCAACGCCACCGGCAAGCCCGTGATGGGCGTTGAGCTTGGCGAAGGCGGCTTCGTCATCCGCGGCGTCGCCCCAGTGAAGACCGCCCAGAACAAGCAGCTCGGCTCCGTGGAACTGCTGGCGGAGTTCGGCCCCATCCTGGAAGGCGCGGCCTCCGAGGGGCAGGAACTGCTGCTGTACATGAACGCACAGTTCCTGAACATCACGGCCGCCCTGCGCGATCCCGCCAAGAACCCTGTGCTGGACGGCAAGTTCGTGCGCGTCAGCGGCGCCAAGGACGCAGGGCTGGAGAAGCTGGTGACGCCCGAGCTTCTGGCGCGCGGCCAGAAGGAGCTGGTGGTGGAGCGCAAGGGCGACCTCTCCCTGGGCGCATTCCCCATCAAGGACTACAAGGGAGTGCAGACCGGGGTGATGGTGGCGGTGGTCAACACGGCCAGCGAATCGGCCACCATCAGCACGGCGAAATACACCCTGGCGGCGCTGCTGGCCCTGCTGCTGATCGTGCCCACGGGCATCGCGAGCATCGCCTTCATGCGCTCCGTGGCCCGTCCCATCGACCGCATCGTGGCCAAGATCCGCGACATCACCGAAGACAAGGCCGACCTCACGGACAGGCTGCCCGAGGACAGCCGCGACGAGATGGCCAGCCTGGCCATCTGGTTCAACAAACTCATGGTCAAGGTTTCGCAGCTCATCTCCATCAACCGCTCAGTGCTCGACGCCGTGCCCGACCCCCTGTTCGTGGTGGACGAGGAGTACCGCATCAAGTTCGCCAACAAGGCCACCTCGGAGTTCGCCGGCATCGATCAGCGCGCCCTGGCGGGCATGAGCTGCTCCGACATCTTCAAGACCAAGGCCTGCAACACCCCGGACTGCCCGATCCAGCGTGAGCGAGACAACACCCGGGGGGACGGGGCCGCGCGCATCGAATGCATCAAGGAAGGCAGACGCGTGGTGCTGCGCCCCTTCGTGAAGACCATCACCGACGACCACGGCACCCTGCTCGGATACCTCGAGCTGGCCCAGGACGTCACCGGCATGGTGGAGCGCGAGGAGGCCCTGGAGGAACACCTGGAGCAGTTGCGCCACGTCAATGCGGAGATCACCGCCGTGGCTGAGGAGATTTCCGGCTCCCTGGAGGAGATCTCCGCCCAGGTGGAGGAGGTCTCGCAGGGGGCGGACATCCAGAAATCCCGCGTGGAGGAGACGCTGTCCTCCATGTCGGAGATGACGGCCGCGTCGAGGGACGCTGCCCGCAGCGCCCAGGAAGCCTCCACCCAGGCCGAAGCCACCAGGGAGACCGCCGAGCAGGGCGAGAAGGTTGTGCGCCAGGCCAGGGAGGTCATCGACTCCGTGCGCGCCCAGACCGAGTTGCTGCGCTCCAACATGGACGGCCTGGGCAGGCGCGCGCAGGATATCGGCCGAATCCTTACCGTGATCAACGACATTGCCGACCAGACCAACCTGCTGGCGCTCAACGCCGCCATCGAGGCCGCCCGCGCGGGCGACGCGGGGCGCGGCTTCGCCGTGGTGGCCGACGAGGTGCGCAAGCTTGCGGAGAAAACCGTGCACGCCACCGGCGAGGTCTCCGAGGTTATCGGGGCCATCCAGAACGAGACCCGCAACAACCTGGACGTCACCGTGAAGGCCGTGGAGACCGTGGACAAGGCCACCTCCCTGTCGGAGCTTTCCGGCGATTCGCTCAAGCGCATCGTGGAGCTGGTGCACCTCACGGCGGAGCAGGTGCGGACCATCGCCACCGCGGCGGAGGAGCAGTCCTCCGTGAGCGAGCACATCGGCAAGGCCCTGGACGACGTTCACGCCGTGTCAGCCAGCACCGCGCGGGGCATGGACGCCTCGGCCCAGGCCCTGTCCGGCCTGGCCGAGCTGGCCCAGCGGCTGCGCAGCGTGGTGGCCATCAAGGAGTGACCGGCCCTAAACCCGCCGAATGATCCGAGGCGCGGCCGCCCTTTTCGGGGCGGCCGCGTTTTTTATCGCAAAACCCTTGACCCTGATGGCTTTGGGGGGCACTCCCGGTGCGGGGACGCCTCCCCGGAGAAGATTATTCATGCGTAGCCGCTTTTTCCTGCGCGCCTCGGCCCTCGTGCTTCTGGCGCTCGCTGTCCTGGCCGGGGCCTGCGGTCCCAAAGAAACCGGGGTCAGCTTCGAGCCGAAGCCGAAATGGGGCGCAAGCACCGCCGTCAAACCCCTGGACGACCTCAAGGAGCTGCCCCAGGACGCCAACGCCTACCTGGATAAATCCAAGGCCGACCAACTCCTGCTCTCCACCGAGGCGGCCAGGATGCGCTCCAGCGTGTACCTGGAGCGTCTGTTCGGCCCGTGGCGCGCCTCCAATCCGGCCTACGCCCGCAAGTCGGCCACCAAGTCGCTGGCGGCCTATTCGCGCAACCCCGGCTACGACGACTCCGGCCAGATGCGCCTGAGACCCTGGTCCGACCGCATCGTCTGGAACGCCAACATGCGCTATTTCGGCTCCCAGCGCCGCCCGGCCATCGCGGTGGCCAACACCAACCTGAGGGCCATCCCCACCCTGGACCACCGCCTCGGCCCCCCGGGACGCCCGGGCCAGGGCTACCCCTTCGACATGCTCCAGGTCTCCGCGCTGTGGATCGGCACGCCCGTGCTGGTGGACCACATCAGCCGCGACGGGGCCTGGGCCCTGGTGGAGACGGCCATCGCCCCAGGCTGGGTGCGCATGCAGGATCTGGCCTTCGTGGACGACGCCTACATCGCCCAGTACACCTCGCGTCCCTTCGCGGCCGTCATCAGGGAGAACGTGCCCCTGGGGGGCGGCGTGAGCGCCGGGGTCGGCGCGGTGCTGCCCGTGGAGGAGACCGACGGCGTGCGCCTCAAGATTTCCGTGCCCGCGCCCGGCCCGGGCAACCGCGCCTCCAACATGGGCGTCTGGCTCACCCAGGGCGAGGCCGCGCTCATGCCCCTGGCGGCCACCCCAGCCAACATCGCGGTCGCATTGAACCAGATGATGGGCCAAGCCTACGGCTGGGGCGGGCTGGACGGCAAGCGCGACTGCTCCGCCACCACCCGCGACGCCCTGGCCCCCTTCGGGGTCTGGCTGCCGCGCAACTCGGCCGCGCAGGCCCGGACCGGCACGTACATCCCGCTCGAGGGCATGTCCCCGCAGGAGAAGGAGCAGTCCATCCTGAAAAACGGCGTGCCCTTCAGGACCCTGATCTGGATGCCCGGGCATATCCTGCTCTACATCGGGCAGTACAAGGGCCACCCCATCGTGTTCCACAACGTCTGGGGCATGCGCACGATCGAGCCCAACGGCACCGAAGGCCGCAGGGTCATCGGCAAGGCGGTGGTCACCACGCTGCGGGTGGGCGAGATCTACCCCGAGGTGGGGCCTGAGCGCATCCTGCTCAACAGGGTGCGCGGCATGACGCTCGTGGCGCCCGGCGGCGGCAAGGACGGCTTGGAGCCCGACGGCGAGAATCCGGAGGAGTCGCAGCAGTAGGGGAGCGGACGCGGGGAATACCTGGCGCTGGCGGGAAGGCTTGCATGCCTTTCGTTCTCAGGGCGCGATGAGTTGTAGCGGGTCCGGCCGAGGCCTCTCCAGGGCCGAACCCGCCG